>NZ_PSWH01000035.1:0-34427 GCF_002932105.1 Rathayibacter sp. AY1C1
GACGCATCGATCCCGAGGGGGGGGCGGGGTGGGAGGGCGAGCGGGCGGCGCTAGACGCGCACGGGCGCGACGGAGGCGCGGCGGATCAGCCGCGTCTCCAGCTCCATGCGGGTGGCCGAGGCTCCCGAGGCGAGCGGGGTCGCCGACCGGTGCGCCTGGTGCAGCATCCGGAAGGCGATGGCGCCCATCTCGCCGATGGGCTGCTGGATCGTGGTCATCGGCGGGGTCGCCCAGGCCGACTCCTCGACGTCGTCGAAGCCGATGACGCTGAGGTCTCGCGGGATGCGGAGGCCGGCGTCGTCGGCGGCCTCGTAGACGCCGAGCGCCATCACGTCGGAGCAGGCGAAGAAGGCGGTCGGCGCGTCCGGCTCGGCGAGCATCAGCCCGGCGGCCTCGCGGGCCAGCTCGCGGTCCCAGTCGCAGTAGGCGACCCGCGGATCCTCGACCCCGGCGGCGCGGAGCGCGGTGGTGAAGCCGTCGATCCGGGCGCTGCTGTAGAGCTGGGTGCGGGTGCCGCCGAGGACGCCGAAGCGGGTGTGGCCGGCGTCGAGGAGGTGCTCGGCGGCCATGCGGCCCCCGTCCCAGTTGGTCGCGCCGACGCTCGCGACGTCGGCCGGCGGCCGCGTGCTGGGGTCGACGACGACGACCGGCAGCTCGGCGGTGGTCAGCAGGTGCAGCTGCGCGGCCGAGACGTTGACCAGCACCACGATGGCGCCGAGTGAGGGGCGGCGGAGGAGGCGGCTGATCCAGGCCCCGTCGTCGCGGGCGCGGGTGAGCACCAGGTCGGCCCCGGCGGCGGAGGCCTCGGCCTCGATCCCCTCGAGGACCGGTCCGATCCAGGTGCCGCCGATGTGGCCGACGACGACGTCGACGATCTGGGCGGAGTGCGGATCCTCGACCGGCGGGCGCAGGCGCGGTCGGCGGCGGTAGCCGAGCGCGTGCGCCGCCTCCATCACGCGCAGACGGGTCGCCTCCGAGACGTCGGTGCCACCGTTGAGCACCTTCGAGACGGTGGGGACGCTCGTCCCGGCGCGCTCGGCGATGAGCGCCATGGTCGGGCGGGTGGTCGCTCCGGAGACGTCGTCGTGGTCGGGCATGTGCTCACCGTAGCGGATGCCGACTTTCGCAACTAGCCCTGCGGCAGGACGGCTTGCTCCCGCCGGGAACCGCGGTGCATGATGGTCGGACGCCGGGGCTCCCGCGCATAAGTTGCGCAAGTCCTGTTCGATGATGAACCGCGGAGCGATCCGCCCGCACGTGAGGACGACGATGACCGACCACTCCCCGACCACTCCCGGCAAGACGGCCCTCGTCGTCCGAGGGGGCTGGGACGGCCACCAACCGGTCGAGGCGACCGAGCTGTTCCTGCCGTTCCTCCGCGACAACGGGTACGAGGTGCGCGTCGAGGAGTCGACCGCCGTGTACGCCGACGAGGCGTACATGCGGACCGTCGACCTGATCGTGCAGTCGAACACGATGACCTCCATCCAGTGGGAGGAGTTCCTGGGCCTCCGCGCGGCGGTCGAGCGCGGCACGGGCCTCGCCGGCTGGCACGGCGGGATCGCCGACTCCTACCGCGACAACTCCGACTACCTGCAGCTGATCGGCGGCCAGTTCGCCTCGCACCCCGGCAAGCACCCGGACGAGCGCACCGGCGAGCAGTCGGACAACTACATGCCGCACACGATCGAGATGACGGCCCTCGCCGCCGACCACCCGATCACGCAGGGCATCACCGACTTCGAGCTGGTCACGGAGCAGTACTGGGTGCTGCACGACGACTACAACGACGTGCTCGCCACGACCACGCAGGCCGTCCGCCCGTGGGACCCGTGGAAGCGCCCCATCACCTCCCCCGCGATCTGGACCCGCCTCTGGGGCGAGGGCCGCATCTTCGTCTCGACGCCGGGCCACCGCGTCGAGATCCTCCAGGACGACAACGTCCGCACGATCATCGAGAGGGGAATGCTGTGGGCGTCCCGCTGAGAGTCGGCATCATCGGCGTCGGGAAGATCAGCGAGCAGTACCTCGCGAACCTCCCGACCTTCCCCGGCCTCCGCCTCGTCGCGGTCGCCGACCTGAACCAGCAGCGGGCGCAGCAGATCGCCGACGAGCAGGGCGTCCGCGCCCTCACCGTCGACGCGCTGATCGACGACCCGGAGATCGACGCGGTGCTGAACCTCACGATCCCGGCGGCGCACGTCGAGATCGGCACCCGCGCCCTGAAGGCGGGCAAGCACGTCTTCGCCGAGAAGCCGCTCGGGCTGAACCCGGCCGAGGCCGCGCCGATGCTCGACCTCGCGGACGAGCTGGGCCTGCGCTTCGCGAGCGCCCCGGACACGGTGCTCGGGACCGGCGTGCAGACCGCGCGCCTCACCCTCGACTCCGGAGCGATCGGCACCCCGATCGCCGCGCAGGTGCACTGGGCCGCTCCCGGCCACGAGCGCTGGCACCCGGCGCCCGAGTTCTACTACCAGCCCGGCGGCGGCCCGCTGCTGGACATGGGCCCGTACTACCTGACGGCGCTCGTGCACTTCTTCGGGCCGGTCGTCCGCGTCACGGGCCTGGCCACCCGCTCCGACCGCCCGCGCACGATCGAGACCGGGCCGAAGGCGGGCACGCCGATCGAGGTGACGATCGACACGCACATCACCGCGCTGCTCGAGCACGCGAGCGGAGTCGCCACCACCGTCACCGTGAGCTTCGAGGTCTGGCGCAGCCGGGCCCCGAAGTTCGAGGTCTACGGCACCGAGGGCACCATCTCGGTCCCGGATCCGAACATGTTCTCGGACCCGGTCGAGGTCGCCGTCCGCGACGAGGACTGGCGGGTCGTCCCCGACTCCGCCGGCGTGATCGACACCGGTCGCGGAGTGGGACTGGCCGACCTCGCGGAGGCGATCGCAGAGGACCGCCCGCACCGCGCCTCCGGCCGCGTGGCCCTGCACGTGCTCGAGATCATGGACGCCGTGCTCCGCTCGAACGAGGAGAAGGCGGTCGTGACGATCGCGAGCACCGCCGAGAAGCCCGACGTGATGCCGCTGCGCACGGCGGGCTCGATCGGCGCCTGACAGCGCCGGGGGGCGACGACGGGAGGCGGGGGATCGCCGCCAGCGCGTCGCTCCCCGTTCGGGGGTGACGGCGGGGGGCGACGCCGTAGACTCGGCGGATCGACGGTCCTCAGCCGCCGCCGCACGCGGAGGGGGATCGGCCGTGGCAGTCGGCTTCCGACGGAGCGGTGAGCTCCGCGCCCTCACACGCCCCCGGCTCCGGGCGGCCGGCGACCCGCTCTCCCCCGAGGACCACCGCTCCCGGCTGTCCGGCTGGCTCGGCATGCCCGGCGGGCCGGGTCTCGTGCGCCCCTCCGCCCTCGCTCCGGCGTGGGAGGCGCCCCTGCTCCGGCTCGTGCGCGCCGGGGCGCCGGCGGAGGACCTGCACGAGGCGACCACCGGCTCCCCCGAGGGCTCGCGCCTCGCGGCCGTCGTCGAGCTCGTCCGCGACGCCCTGCACTCCGCGGACGACGACCGCGCTCTGCGGCTCACCGGCTGGCTGGTGCGCATCCGCTACGACCCGTCGGCCGACTCCTTCCTCCGCCGCTACGGGATCGCGCTGACCATCCGCCTGCCGCTGAGCGGCGGCCTCGACGTGGAGGTGCCGCTCGACGCCCCGGCGCTGCGCCTGCTCTACGCCGAGCTGGCAGCACCGATGGATCCGACCGCGGCTGTCGTGGCGGTCGAGACCCTGGAGCCGTCGACCCTCGCGGCGTCGACCCTCGCCTCCCTCTACTCCGCCCGCTGACGCTGGAGCGACGTGGCCGAGTTCTCGGCGCCCGTCGAGAACGTGGACGCCGCCTCCGCCGCGGTGCTCATCCGCCGCGGCGTCGCTCTCCGCGAGCTCGGCCTGATCGAGGGCGCCCTCGAGGCGTTCGACCGCGTGGTGCGCCCGACCGTCACCAGCGCGCGTCCCGTGGAGCTGCGGGCGGAGGCGCTGCTCGAGCGCGCGAGCACGCTCCTCTCGGACGGGCGCACGGCTCCTGCTCGGCGCGATCTGGAGCGCGTGCTCTCCCGCTACCCGGACAGCGCCGCGGCGCACGAGCTGCTGGCGGTCACCGGGCGCTGACGCGACGGAGGGGCGCACCCTCTGCAGGATTCGCCCCTCCGGGGAGTGCGTCGGCTCAGTGCGTCGGCTCAGTGCGTCGGCTCAGCCCTCGGCCTTCGAGGGCTTGCCCTCGGCGGGCAGGACCTCGTGCGGGGTGTCGCGCTCGTCCTCGCCCTCGGCCTGCGACGGCTTGTCGGACTGGTCGTCCGGGTCCTCGACGGGGCTCGGGGTCTGGTCGCTCATCGGAGTCCCTCCGGCTCGTCGGACGTGGCGGACGGCTCGGGGTGCGCCTCGAACTCCATCCAGGCGCGGTCCAGATCGGCCTGCGCCGACTCGGGCTCGCTGGCGAAGTAGCCGTCGTAGATCGCGCGGCCGCCGTGCTCGGGCAGGTCGTCGCGACCGCCGAAGGCCTGCGCGAAGCGGCCGACCTCGTCGTCCCTCTTCTGCTGATCCCGCAACCAGGCGGGGAAGGTCTGCGTCATGGTGACACCTCTCTCTCCTGCCCTCCAGCCAATCCCCCGCCGCGGATCCGGGCAAGCCCTTCCGCCGCGGGCCTCGAGGGGCCAGGCTCCGCCCTGGAGGGGACGGGCTCCGCCCTGGAGGGCCCGGGCTCCGCCCTGGAGAAGCGGCGCTCCGCCCTCTTGAGGACATGTCCGCTACAGGGCGCCCCCGCCCCCGCCGCGGAGGAGAGCCGGCCCCTAGCGTGAGCCCGTGACCGACCCCGCTTCCCCGCGCCCCGCCCGCACCGCCGCGGGCCTGCGCCGCACTCTGCTCGCTCTGACCGCGACCGTCGCCCTGCTCGCCGGCACCGCGGCTCCCCTCGCCTCCGCCGAGCCGGACCCGGTGCCGGTCGGGAACGACCACCTCGCCGACGGCGTCGCCGCCTGGGGGCGCTACCTCAACGGGGAGTGGGACGTGCCGGCGGGCATGTCCGATCTCACGGACGTGGCGAGCAGCTACAGCCACACCCTCGCGCTCCACACCGACGGCACCGTCGAGGCCTGGGGAGCGGATCTGGAGGGCGAGCGGGACGTGCCGGCCGGGCTCCGCGAGGTGACGGCGATCTCGACCGGGTACCTCCACAGCATCGCCCTCACGATGGAGGGGACGGTCGTCGCGTGGGGCGACGACCGTCAGGGCCAGACCGACGTCCCGGCCGGACTCGGCGGCGTGACCGCCGTCGCCGCGGGCAGCTACCACACCCTCGCTCTGCGGGGCGACGGGACCGTGGCGGCCTGGGGCTCGGATCAGTTCGGAGCGACCGACGTGCCGGCGGGTCTCTCCGGAGTGGTCGCGATCGCCGCGGGCGGCTGGAACAGCCTCGCGCTGCGCGCCGACGGGACCGTCGTGGCGTGGGGCGGCGACGACAGGGGCGCGTACACCGCCCCGGCAGGCCTCCGCGACGTCGTCGCCGTGTCGGTCAGCTACTCCCACAGCCTCGCCCTGAAGCGGGACGGCACCGTCGTCACCTGGGGCGACCCCGCCGACTCCGGCTTGCCGCGGGTCCCCGCCGATCTCGGCGGCATCACCGCGATCGCCGCCGGCATCGGCTTCAGCGTCCTGCTGACGTCCGACGGCACCGTCGTCTCCCTGCACCCCGACGGCGACACGGAGCTGGACGTCCCGGCCGGGATCACCGGCGCCACCGGCATCGCGGTCGGCTTCAACCACGCCTTCGCGATCGGCCCGCTGCCGACCCTCACCGCCGACACCGCCGAGACGCTCGTCAAGACCGGGACCCGCTACTCCGCGACCTTCACGGCGTCCGGCCCGGCCGCGACCTTCGAGGTCTCGTCCGGCGCCCTTCCCGCGGGGGTGGCCCTCTCGCCGGAGGGCGTCGTCTCGGGCAGGCCGACCACCGCAGGCGACTCCACCTTCACGGTGAGCGCGCGGAACGCGTACGGCACCACGGCCGGCGTGCCGCACACGGTCAGCGTGGTCCCCGCGAACACCCCGCCCGTCGTGACGGTCGCCTCCGCCACCGACGGCGCCTCCTACGAGAAGGGCTCGGAGCCGAGGGCCGCCTGCGCGATCACGGATGCGGAGAGCGGAACGTTCAGCGAGGAGGCCGTCGTCACCGGCACGCTCGTGAACGGCCTCGGCACCCGCACGGCGACCTGCACCTGGACCGACCCCGGAGGACTGACCACGACCGCCGCCGCGACCTACCGGATCGTCGACACCGGAGTCCCCACCATCGCCGCGACGACCGCGCCGACGGCTCCGAACGCCGCGGGCTGGTTCCGCTCCCCCGTCTCCGTCGGCTTCTCCTGCGCCGACGGCAGCGGCTCCGGGATCCGCAGCTGCACCCCCGCGCGGATCCTGCGCGAGGGCCCCGGCCAGAGCGTCACCGGCACCGCCGTCGACAACGCGGGCAACCGCGCCACGACGACCCGCAGCGGCATCGCCATCGACACCACGAAGCCGCAGCTCTCGTTCACGTCGAGGCCCGAGGGGTCCTACCCCTTCGGCACCGTGCTCCCGGAGGCGCGCTGTCTCGCGGACGACGCGCTCTCGGGCCTCACCGGCGACTGCGTGATCACGGGCGGCAGCCGCTCCGTCGGACCGCACGTGTACCGGGCGACCGCGACCGACCGGGCGGGCAACGTCTCGACCCTCACCGCGTCCTACACCGTGACCCCGTGGACGATCGGCGGGCTCAGCACCTCGGTGAAGAGCGTGGCCGCCGGCGCCGTGACCGGCATGACGTTCCAGGTGACCTCGACGTCCTCCGCGGGAACGTTCCGCCACTCCGCCCTCGCCGACGTGCGCAGCGTCACGCAGAAGCAGACCTCCTGCACCGCCGGCGCCGTCCTCACCGGAGCGCCGACGACCACCCTGACCGGACGCCTCCGCTACGACACCGCGACGAACCGCTACGTGAAGGCGTGGACGGTGCCCGCGAAGCGGGGCACCTGCTGGACGCTGACGGTCACGACGGCGGACGGCAGCACGGGGAGCGCCCGGTACTCGGCGAAGTAGCGGCGCCGGACGGCCGCCGCGGTCCGGTCAGGCTCCCGCCGCGGCGTACCGCTCCGCGAGCACGCGGAACGCGGCGGCCAGCTCGGGCGGCTCGGCCCCGGCCATCGGAGCGTCGAACCGGCCGAACGACGCGGCGAGCGCCTCCCACGACCAGGCGCCGAGGGCGAGTCGGCAGCCCGCGTCGCCGAGGTCCTCCACCTCCCCGTCGCCCGCGTAGGGCAGGACCTCGGCGGCGGGCGCCGTCAGCACGACCGAGCCGCGGCACGGCCACCCCTCCCCGGGCGCTCCGCCGCGGAACCGCGCCTCCAGGAACTCGGCGGGACTCCGGACCGGCAGCGCCCGGCGGCGGAAGCGGGCACCGCGGGGTGAGCGCGGCTCGAGCCGGTCGACGCGGAACACCCGCCAGTCGTCGCGGTCGAGGTCGAAGCCGATGAGGTACCAGCGGCCCTGACGCGCGACCAGGTGGTGGGGCTCGACGCGGCGCACCGCCTCCGCGTACGCGAAGCGGAGCACCTCCGAGGCCCGGACGGCCGCCGCGACCGCGACCAGCCGCTCCGGAGGGACTGCGGGGGCCGGCGCCGCCGCGACCGTGAAGCGCAGCGCATCAGCTCGGGGCCGGAGCCGGGCGGGCAGGACCTGCCGCACCGTCGCCAGCGCACGGGCCGACGCCTCCTCGAGCCCCGCGATCGGCGCGCGCAGGGCGGCGGTGAGGGCGAGCACCTGCTCGTCGTCGAAGAGCAGCGGCGGGAGCTCGGCGCCGGCCTCGAGCCGGTACCCGCCGTCGGTGCCCTTCGCCGCGTCGATCCGGTAGCCCATCGTGCGGAGCCGGTCGACGTCGCGACGCACCGTGCGCGGCGCGATCCCCAGGCGCTCGGCGAGCACTCCGCCCGGCCAGTCGCGGCGGGTCTGCAGGAGGGAGATGAGCAGGAGGAGCCGCTCGGTCGTCGTGGGCACGTCCCGAGGGTATTCCGAGAAGAGGACCGTCACCGTCCTCTTCTCCTGGGAGCGTCGGGGCACCGGGTGATCGACCCGGCACGACTGCGAGGAGCGCACCATGAGCATCACCACGACGACCCACCTCAACTTCCGCGGACAGGCCCGCGAGGCACTGGAGTTCTACGCCTCGGTCACGGGAGGCCGGGTCGACGCGATGTCCTACGCGGACGCGAACGCTGTCACCGCGCCCGACGAGGCCGACCAGCTGATGTGGGGCCAGGTCGTCTCCGAGGCCGGCTTCCGCGTCATGGCGTACGACGTCCCCGCGCACACGGCTTACGACCCGGGCACGATCCCGGTGTTCGTGTCGCTGCGCGGCTCCGACGCCGACGAGCTGCACCGCCTCTGGGACGGCCTCTCGGAGGGGGCGGCGGTCGTCGTGCCCCTGGCCCCGGCGGCCTGGTCGCCCCTCTACGGGATGCTGCGCGACCGCTTCGGAGTGACGTTCGTCGTCGACCTCGAGGTCGCCTGGGGCTGAGGCCCGCGGGCTCGGCGGCGGGGCGCGTCCCACTGCGGACGCGCCGGCCGCCGACTCGGTACGCTCAGCACCGGATCCGGTCGGAGGGACGCTGCATGCTGGAGACGATCTCCGAGGCCCTCTCGCTGGTCACCCTCCCCCTCGGCGTGCTGTTCCTGCTCGCCGCGTTCGTCGCGGCGCTGATCGACGGACGCTGGCTGACGACGACCGCCTACCTCGAGGAGGGTCCGCCCCTCGCGCTGCACTGGGTGACCCGGGCCGGCGAGGTGCGATCGCTTCCGCTGTCCGCCGGGGACCCGCTGACGCCGACGCGGTCGGACCAGCGGGAGGTGCACTACCGCGAGGAGGATCCGCACCGCATCCGCCTGCACCGGTGGAGCGACGCGGTGCGGGCGCTGCGCCTGACCGGCCTGATCCTGCTCGGGGCGGGCGTCGTCCTCGGGATCCTGTCGACGACACTGGCGGTCCTCGCCTAGGCGGCGCCCCGTGCGCGAGGATCGGACCCGTGGATGCGGAACGGGTTCTCGGTGACGGACGGGCCGACGGGGTGTGGTGTCGGCTCGGGGAGCCGCTGACCGTCGCGCAGATCGCTCGCGGCGGGCCCGCGTGGCTGTGCCTGGACGCGCAGCACGGCGCGTTCGACGACGCCGCGGTCCTCGCCTCCCTTCGCGCGCTCGGCGCCGTGAGCGGGAGGCCGCCCGTCGGCGTCCGGGTCGCGGGAATCTCCGACGCGCTGATCGGCAGGGCGCTCGACGCCGGAGCGGACGTCGTCGTCGTCCCGATGATCGAGACGGTCGAGGAGGCGCTCGCGGCCGTCCGCGCCGCGCACTACCCGCCGCTCGGCCGCCGCAGCTGGGGGCCGATGTCCGATCTCTGGGGCGCCACTCCCCCGTCGGCCGCCGAGGCGCGCACCGCGCTCTGGGTCATGATCGAGACGCAGGCCGGCCTCGACGCCGTCGATCGGATCCTCGCGGTGCCGGGCGTGAGCGGAGTCTTCGTCGGCCCGTTCGACCTCGCGATCGGCCTCGGACGGGACCTGTCCGACCTGCTCGCCGCGGACGGACCGGACGACCCGCTGCCGAGGATCGCCGCGGCGGCCCGACGCGCGGGCAAGGGTGCCGGGGCCTACGCCGGCGACCGCGAGCGCGCCGGGCTGCTGCGAGCGCTCGGCTTCCCGAGGGTCGCGGTCGCGACGGATCAGTCGCTGATCGCGCTCGGCACCGCGGTGGCGCTCGACGCGGACGCCGCCGACTCCGGCTGCTGAGCCCGAGGCCGGGAACGGGGCCGGACGCCGGTCACCGGCGAGCGCTCCCACCGGGGGGACGCCCGGGCTCCGGCGGCTCGGGGACGAAGCGGAGGCCGCCGGCGGAGTTCGCGAGATCGGTGAGCGCCGAGATCCAGGCGGGGTTGATGCGGGGCATGCGGCCGCCGGCGTAGGTGTAGCGGAGCGTGTGCGAGGGGTGCAGCCAGATCGCGCTGCGGCCGTCGCTCATCCCGTTCTCGTCGCGCCAGGTGAGCAGGCACGACTCCCCCCGGCGCAGCTTCGCGGTGAGGACGATCTGAAGGTGGGCGAGCACCCGGTCCTCGACGTCGATCTCGACCGATCCGTCGTAGTGCAGCTTCCCCATCGGCGTCTCCCGGCCTCGTCCTCGGAGGACGGGCGCGCCTCCGGCCCACCATCCTCGAGTGTCGTCCAGTGACCAGTTCGGGGCGGCGACAACCGGCGGATCAGCTGGTATCGGCGGATCCGCTGGTCTCGACGGGGCGGGGCTCAGGCCGGCGGGTTCGCCGCCATGAAGTCGCGCATCGGCAGCAGGTTCTGGAGAGGCGCGAAGTACCCGAAGCGGGGCAGGTCGAAGACCACTCCCGCGACTCCGGAGGACCCCATCGCCGCGATCCACTCGAGCGCGGCCGGCATCGGCACCTTCAGCACGCGCGACGCGTCCTCGTCGGAGAGGCCGGCGTGCAGCGCCCCGGCGCGGGCGCGCTCCCCCGTGGTGAAGGCGAAGACCATCGGCCCCGACTCCAGGCCGCCGACGAAGGGGGTGGGCGCATCGTCCGGCCCCCGCGCGATGAAGCACCACATCGGCAGGGCGTAGACGCTGCGCCAGAGCGCGTCCATCGCGGCGAAGCTCTCGGGGTCGGCGCGCAGGGCCTCCGCCCGGGCGTCGATCTCGACGGTCTGATCCATGGGGCTCCCCTCGGCGCCGGCGATCGGCGCGGACCTCCACGCTAACGATGCTCCCGCTGGGCCGCACCCGCGATCGATCCGTCAGCAGCGGCCCGTCCCCGCGGCGGGCACGGGCCGCGGGCGACGGATGGACGCGGCGGCGGAGGCGCGACCCGTCCGCTGATCCCCTCGGCCACTGGCCCCGTCCAGGCGGTTAGGTTAGGTTAACCTTCGCAACCCACACCACCCCCTTCGAAGGATCGCCGTGCCCGCCACTCGCACCCCCCTCCGCCTGACCGCCGTCGCCTCGCTCGGCCTCGCCGCGCTGCTGCTCACCGCCTGCTCGGGAGGAGCCGACGCCGGCTCCGAGGGCACGTCCGAGAGCAGCGCCGCCGAGAGCAGCGAGGGCTTCCCCGTCACCGTCGACCACGCCTTCGGCAGCACCACCGTCGAGTCGGCCGACCGCGTCGTCGCGACGAGCTGGACCAACCAGGACGTGGCGCTCGCGCTGGGTGTGACCCCGGTCGGCTTCACCCGCGCCTCCTACGGCGACGAGGACGGCGACGGCCTGCTGGTGTGGACGAAGGAAGCGCTCGACGCCTCCGGCGCCGAGACCCCGACCCTGTTCGACGAGACCGACGGCGTGCCCTTCGAGGCGATCTCGGACCTCAGCCCGACCGTGATCCTCTCGGCCTACTCCGGCATCACCCGGCAGGACTACGACACCCTCAGCCAGATCGCCCCCACCGTCGCCTACCCGGGCCTGCCCTGGGGCACGACCTGGCAGGACTCCGCGAAGCTCGACGGCGCCGCGCTGGGCCTCGAGGACGAGGCCGTCGCGAAGGTCGGCGAGATCGAGAGCGACATCACGCAGACCACCGCGTCCTACCCGCAGCTCGCGGGCACCACGTTCATGTACGGCTGGTACGACCCGACCGACGCGAGCACCTTCACCTACTACACGCCGAACGACGCGCGCGTGAAGTTCGTCGAGGACCTCGGACTCGACGTCGCCCCGAGCGTCGCCGAGCTCTCCGGCGACTCGGAGGCGTTCAGCGGCACGATCAGCTCCGAGAACGCCGACCAGCTCGACGCCGACGTGCTCGTCGTCTACGGCGACGACACGACCCTCGCCGCACTGCAGGCCGACCCGCTGCTCTCCAAGATCCCGGCCGTCGAGCGGGGCTCCGTCTACGTGCTCGAGGACGGCTCCTCCGCCGCCATGGCCACCTCGTCGCCGAACCTGCTCAGCATCCCGTGGGTGCTCGACGAGTACACCGCCGGCCTCGCCGCGGCCGCCGACAAGGTGTCGTGACCCGCACCGCACCCACCCGGAAGACGAGGGCGACCGCGCTGGCGGTCGCCCTCGTCGCGCTGGCCGTCGCGTCGGTCCTCTCGCTCGTGTACGGCTCCCGCGAGATCCCGCTCGGCGAGGTCTGGCCGGCGCTGACCTCGCCCGATCCGGCGTCCATCGTCGACGCGGCGGTGCAGGGGCGGGTGCCGCGGACGGTCCTCGCGATCCTGGTCGGCGCCGCGCTCGGGCTCGCCGGAGCCGTGATGCAGGGCCTGACCCGCAACCCGCTCGCCGATCCGGGCATCCTCGGCCTCAACTCCGGCGCCTCGCTCGCGGTCGTGCTCGGGATCGCCGGGGTCGGCGCGACGAGCCTGCCGCAGTTCATCTGGCTCGCGTTCCTCGGAGCCGCCGCCGCCGGGGCGTGCGTCTACGCGGTCGCGTCGCTCGGCCGCGAGGGCGCCACTCCGCTGAAGCTCGCCCTCGCCGGAGCCGCCACCGCCGCCGCGCTCACCTCCCTCATCAGCGCGGTCCTGCTCACCCAGGAGACCACGCTGAACCGCTTCCGCTTCTGGCAGGTCGGCGGAGTCGGCGGCGCCGAGACCGCGAGCATCCTGCAGGTCCTCCCGTTCCTCGCGGTCGGCGCGGTGCTGGCCCTCTCCAGCGCGCGAGGGCTCGACGCCCTGGCGCTCGGCGACGACCTGGCGACCGGCCTCGGCCGGCGCGTGGGGCGCATCCGCCTGGTCGCGGGGCTCGCGGCCGTGCTGCTCTGCGGCGCCGCGACCGCGATCGCCGGACCGATCGGATTCATCGGCCTGGTCGTCCCGCACCTCGCCCGCCGCGTCACCGGCCCCGCGCACGCCTGGCTGCTGCCCTCCTCCGCTCTGCTCGGCGCCCTGCTGCTGCTCGTCGCCGACGTGGTCGGCCGCGTGGTCGCCCGGCCGAGCGACGTCGAGGTGGGCATCGTGACCGCGCTGATCGGCGCCCCGGTGCTCATCGCGATCGTGCGCCGCTCGAAGGTGCGGGCGCTGTGAGGACCGCGGAGGCGCCCGCCGCGGTCGGCATCGCGGCCGGCCGCACGCTGCGCCGTCGGCGCACGGTCATCGGCTGCGCGGTCCTCGCGGTGCTCGTGCTGGCGCTCGTCGTCGTCTCGCTCACGGTCGGCAGCACGGTCTACTCGGTGCCGGAGGTCGTCCGCGTGATCCTCGGCGAGACCGTGCCGGGCGCCTCCTTCACCGTGGGCACGCTGCGGCTGCCGCGCACCATCACGGCCGTCCTGGTGGGCGTGGGCTTCGGGATGGGCGGCGTGATCTTCCAGACGATGCTGCGCAACGCCCTCGCCAGCCCCGACATCATCGGCATCACGTCGGGGGCGAGCGCGGCGGCCGTCGTCGCGATCGCGTTCTTCGGGCTCTCGGGCGGCGCGGTCTCGGTGATCGCGGTCGCGGCTGGGCTCGCGACGGCCCTGATCATCGCCGGGCTGGCCGAGGGCGGCGGAGTGATCGGGGCGCGGCTGATCCTCATCGGCATCGGCGTCGCGGCGATGTTCCAGAGCGTGATCGCCTACGTGCAGACCCGCGCCGACTTCGAGGACGTCCAGGAGTCGCTGCGCTGGCTGACCGGCAGCCTCAACTCGGCCGCCTGGCCCTCCGTCCCGCCGCTCGCGCTGACGATGCTCGTGCTGGTGCCGCTGGCGCTGCTGCTCTCGGGCCGGCTCGGCGTGCTGCAGCTCGGCGACGAGTCGGCGACCGCGCTCGGGCTCGACGTGCGGCGCAGCCGGCTGGCCCTGCTCGCGGTCGGAGTCGGCCTCGTGGCCGTCGCGACCGCCGCCACCGGCCCGATCGCGTTCGTCGCCTTCGTCTCGGGGCCGATCGCGCGGCGGATCCTGCCGAGCGCGCGCTCGCTGCTGATTCCCTCCGCCCTGGTCGGCGCGGTCGTGGTGCTCGCCGCCGACCTGCTCGCCCAGTACGTCGTCGGCGCGCTGTTCTCGGGCGCGCGCTTCCCGGTCGGCGTCGTCACCGGCGCCCTCGGCGCGCCCTTCCTGCTCTGGCTCCTCGCCCGCCGCAACCGCTCCGGAGGCTCCCTGTGACCGACGCCCCGCCCACCCTCGCCGCCAACGCGGTCACCCTCGCCTACGACGAGCGCGTGGTGGTCGACGGGCTCTCACTCGCCGTGCCGCCCGGCCGGATCACGGTGATCGTCGGCGCGAACGCCTGCGGCAAGTCGACGCTCCTGCGCGCGATGGCGCGGCTGATCACCCCGCGCTCGGGGAGCGTCCTGCTCGACGGGCGCAGGATCCACCGGCTCCCGACGCGCCAGGTCGCGCAGCAGGTGGGGCTGCTGCCGCAGACCCCGATCGCGCCGGAGGGGATCGCCGTCTCGGACCTGGTCGCCCGGGGCCGCTACCCGCACCGGGGCCTCTTCGGCCGCGGCTCCGGATCGGACGACGACGCGATCGTCGAGGAGGCGCTGCGCGACACCGGCACGCTCGAGCTCGCCGACCGCCCCGTGGACGAGCTCTCGGGCGGGCAGCGCCAGCGGGTGTGGATCGCGATGGCCCTCGCCCAGCGGACCGACGTGCTCCTCCTGGACGAGCCGACGACCTACCTCGACGTGTCGCACCAGGTCGAGGTGCTCGACCTGCTCACCGACCTCAACCGCTCGCGCGGGACGACCATCGTGATCGTGCTGCACGACCTCAACCTCGCCGCCCGCTACGCCGACCACCTCGTCGCCGTGCGCGACGGCGCCCTGTACGCCTCGGGCACGCCCGCCGAGGTGGTGACGCCGGACGCGGTGCGCGCGGTGTTCGGGATGGAGTCGCGCGTGATCGAGGACCCGGTCTCGCGGACGCCGCTGGTGCTGCCGATCGGGCGCCACCACTCGGGCTGAGCCCGGCCGTTCAGGGCCGAGCGGTCAGGGCCGGCCGGTCAGGCCGGGGCCGCGGCCAGGGAGGCGCCGTCGACGAGCGTGCAGCGGAGGAGCTGCTGCTCCCGTCGCGCGGGATCGCCCTCGATGAGGATCTGCACGGCGCGGCGCCCCATGTCGCGCCGGGGCAGCTCGAAGCCGGCCTGCCAGCCGGTGCGGTCGGCCGATCCGGAGAGCGACACCAGCGACAGGTCGCCCGGCACCGCCACCCCCTCGGCCTCGGCGGCCTCCTGCAGGAGGACGAACTGCTCCTCCTGCTCGGCGAGGACGACCGTGACGCCCTCGGCGGCGATCCGGCGGATCCACTCCCGCGGCGACGCCTCCGGCCCCGGGACGAGGTGGAGGAAGCCGTCGCCGAGCTCGGCCCGCGCGCCGGCCATGCGGTCGGTGTACGACTCGACGCCCTCGCCGTGGCCGGCGTAGGCGAAGCGGGTGTGGCCGAGGGCGCGCGCGCAGGAGATCAACTCGCGGACGATCGACGCGTAGTCGGCGGCCACGTAGGGCACGGGCCCGCCGGCGTCGTCGCGGCGGCCGATGCTGACGAAGGAGAAGCCGCTCGCGTTGAGGAACTCGAGCTCCTCGCGGGGCATGCGCTGCCCGAGGAGGATGCAGGAGTCGGCCAGGCGCAGCCGGGTGGTGCCGCCGCTGAGGCCGCCGCGACGGCCGCCGACGCGACCGCTGGTCAGCAGGAGGAGGTCGATGTCGCGGTTCTGCGCCTCCTCCTCGATGCCGGCGAGGAACGGGTGGAAGAAGTCCTCGCGGTCGAGCGGGAACAGGCTCTCGTAGGTGTAGACGCCGATCATGCCGGTGCCGACCTGCTTGAGGCGGCGCGCGATGGGGTCGGCGACGTACCCCGTCTCCTGGATCGCCTTGAGGATCCGCGCCCGCGTCGCCTCCGGGACCCGGGCGAGCTGCTCGCCCTTGTCGTTGAGCACGAACGACACCGTCGTCTGGCTGACTCCCGCGAGACGCGCGATGTCCTTCTGCGTGATCCGCGGCACCCGGACACCCCCGCTTCATCCTGGTAATAGGTATTACGTCTTGACCTCAGGCTACCGATGACGAAGGATCGCCGTACGCCCATCCGGGGCGAGAGAGGGCGGAACGTCGACGATGATGAATCCCGCAGACCCAGACAACCAGACCACGGCCTCCCCGAGGCCCGATCGGCAGCACAAGCCCGATCACCAGCCCGAGCACGATCCGCAGCGCAGGCCCGACAACTCGCGCCGCCTCTTCCTCGCTGGGGGCGCCGCCGCCCTCGCCGGCGCGGCAGGAGCCGTCGGCGCCGCCACTCCGGCCGCCGCCGCACCCCCGGCCGACGCTCCCGGGCAGAAGAAGCGCCTGAGCGTCACCGAGGGGCCGATCTCACCGCTCGACAAGGAGTTCCGCTGGGACGACCGCGCCGGCGCCGACAACACCCGCGCAGTGCAGGCGGCCATCGACAAGGCGATGACCGCTCCGGGCGGCGAGGTGTCGCTGCCCGCCGGCGAGATCCGGGTGACGGGCCTCGCGGTCGACTACCGCGGCTACCCGGTGCAGCCCGAGAACGGGCCGCCCTACGGCTACGCCGGGCCGAAGATCGTCGGCGCCGGCATGCGCCAGACGAGGATCGTCCAGATCGAGGGCTCGACCCGCGACATCTTCACCGTCTCCGGCCAGACCGGCGACGCGGCCGGCCCCGCCAACAACAACAAGGCCACCGGCGTCGTCCTCGCCGACTTCGAGATGACGGGCACGCCCTCCGGCGGCCACGGGATGTCGCTGCGCTCGCTGGTCAACTGCGAGTTCCGCAACCTGTGGATCCAGAAGACCGGCAAGTCGGGCATCTTCCGCGAGCGCGCCACCTTCGTCTCGGGCGTCGACGACGAGTACTCGTACGCCAACTCCTGGAACAAGATCAAGATCGTCGCCCCCGCCGGCTGGGGCGTGGAGGACTCGGGCAAGGCCTCCATCGGCGGCTCGATGACCAACGTCGAGGCGATCAGCCCCGGCCTCGGCGGCTTCCTCCTCGCGCCGACGAACATGACGCTGCTCGACTGCCAGGCCATCGGCGGCACGGTCGGCCTCCGGTCGATCCGCAACGAGAACCGGCGCTCGGTCAACTCCGGCCTGACCCTGATCAACTTCCGCTCGGAGGGCTCCCGCGACGGCTGGGAGGTGCTGATCGAGGCCGGCACGAGCCACATGATCGTGAACCCGAACTTCTTCCCGACCTCGGGCGCGAACTGCCTCGGCGTCGGCCTGACGAACGGCGGAGCGGACTTCGAGGTGCGCAACCTCACCGTCCTCGGCGGCTTCTACGGGCTCAGCCTCGGCCGCTTCCCGCAGCAGAAGGCGATCGTGCTGGGCAGCGACTCCTCCCAGACGCGCCTCGTGAACCCGTTCATCGAGCGCGGCGCCGCGGGAGTGGACGAGGGCTCGCTGATCGTCGACGACGGACGCCTGACCTCGTTCGAGCTCGGCCGCGGCCGGGTGGAGCGCGCGGCCGGCTACACCACGATCGCCCGCGCCCCCGAGACCATCCCGACCCCTCCGGCCGGGCAGGTCAACGAGGGCTGGGAGCGCTCCGGCGACACCTGGCGGAAGGTGGCCGTCTTCCCCGACGGGCACCGCGTCGTCATCGCCTCCTGACCCCGGGCGGCGGCGCCCTCCGCGCCGCCGCCCTCCCCCACCGCACACGGAACGAGCACCAGAACGCATGCATGACGACAGCACCCGCATCGAAGCCCGCATCGCCCGCTTCCGCGCCGAGAGCCTCCGGCCGGCGATCCACCGGGCGGTCGAGCCGCTCGGGATCGAGTCGTGGACCGCTCCGGGCGAGCCGGTCCCCTTCGAGCAGGCGCGGGCCGCGTCCTACGCGCCCGCCCGCATCGGGGAGCCGTGGGGCGCCCCCTGGGGCACCGTGTGGTTCCACGTGCGCGGCGAGATCCCCGCCTCCTGGGTCGGCGTCGACGGCTGCGAGCCCGAGCTCGTCGTCGACCTCGGCTACACCGGCGCCCAGTCCGGCTTCGAGGCGGAGGGGCTCGTCTTCACCGCGACCGGCACGGTCGTGAAGGCCGTCGAGCCGTTCAACCAGTCGGTCCCGCTCGACCGGCTGCCCGGCCGCGAGGCGGGCGACCGCACGGTCGAGCTCTACATCGAGGCCGCCGCCAACCCGAACATCACCGGCGACTGGTCATTCACCCCCACGGCGCTCGGCGGCCGCCCCGCCGACGGCGCCCTGCCGTCCGACCCGCTCTACCGCCTCCGCCGCCTCGAGCTCGGGCTGCTCGACCGGGAGGTCTGGGAGCTGGAGCAGGACATGGCCGTGCTCGTCGGGCTGATCGGGCAGCTGCCCGAGTCCTCCCAGCGCCGCGCCGAGATCGTGCGCGCCCTCGACCGCGCCGTCGACGTCCTCGATCCGGACGACGTGTCCGGCACCGCCGCCGCGGGCCGGGAGGCGCTGCGGACCGTCCTCGAGCGGCCCGCCTCGGCCAGCGCGCACCACCTGCACGCCGTCGGCCACGCCCACATCGACTCCGCCTGGCTCTGGCCCGCCCGCGAGACCGCCCGCAAGGTGGCCCGCACCTTCTCGAACGTCTGCGATCTGATCGAGCGCGAGGAGGGTTTCGTCTTCGCCGCCTCCTCCGCGCAGCAGTACGCGTGGCTGAAGCGCGACCACCCGGAGCTGTTCGAGCGCGTCCGCGGCCACGTGCTCGCGGGCCGCTTCGTGCCGGTCGGCGGGATGTGGGTCGAGTCGGACACGAACATGCCCGGCGGCGAGGCGCTCGTGCGCCAGCTGCTCGAGGGCAAGCGCTTCTTCCTCGACGAGTTCGGGATCGACACCGAGGAGGTCTGGCTCCCGGACTCCTTCGGCTACTCCGCCGCGCTGCCGCAGATCATCGCCGGAGCGGGCGGGCGCTGGTTCCTCACGCAGAAGATCTCGTGGAACGAGACCAACACGATGCCCCACCACACCTTCTGGTGGGAGGGCATCGACGGCACCCGCGTGTTCACGCACTTCCCGCCCGTCGACCTCTACAACTCCGACCTCTCCGGCGAGGACCTCGCCCGCGCCGAGCGCCAGTACGCCGAGAAGGGCAGCGGCACCATGTCGCTCGTGCCCTTCGGCTACGGCGACGGCGGAGGAGGCCCCAACCGCGAGATGATCGCGGCCGCCCGCCGCACGCGCAGCCTCGAGGGCTCGCCGACCGTCGAGCTGTCCACACCCCGCCGCTTCTTCGAGGAGGCGCAGGCCGAGTACCCGGACGCGCCCACCTGGTCGGGCGAGCTCTACCTCGAGTTCCACCGCGGCACCTACACGTCGCAGGCGCGCACCAAGCAGGGCAACCGCCGCAGCGAGCACCTGCTCCGCGAGATCGAGCTGTGGGCGACCACGGCCCTCGTCCGCGCCGGGGTCCCGTACCCGGCCGACGAGCTGCGTGAGATGTGGCGGACGGTCCTCCTGCAGCAGTTCCACGACATCCTGCCCGGCACCTCCATCGCCTGGGTGCACCGCGAGGCGGAGGAGAACTACGCCCGCATCGCGCAGCGGATCGAGGAGATGATCGCCGAGGCCGTCGGCGCCCTCGCCGGCGAGGGCTCCGCGGAGCTGCTGGTGAACTCCTCCCCCTTCGCCGTCGGGGGCGTGCCGGCGCTCGGCGCGGCCGCGGCCGACCCCGCCGCGGAGCACTCGGCCCCGACGCTCCGCTCCGACGGCGACGCCCATGTCCTCGACAACGGGCTCGTCCGGGTGCGGATCGGCGCCTCCGGGCTCCTCGAGTCGGTCGTGGACCTCGCGAGCGGCCGGGAGGTCGTGCCCGCCGGCGCCGCCGCGGGGCTCCTCCAGCTCCACCGCGACACCCCGAACAAGTGGGACGCCTGGGACCTCGACGACAACTACCGCCGCACGGTGGAGGACCTCGTCGGCGTCGACTCGGTCCGCGCCGGCACCGTGAGCGACCCGCTCGGCCGCGAGGTGCCGGCGGTCGTGATCACCCGCTCGTTCGGCGGCTCCACGGTCGCGCAGACCGTCTCGCTGCAGATCGGCCGGGCGGCCGTCGACCTCGGCCTCGACATCGACTGGCACGAGCGCCGCAAGCTGCTCAAGCTCGCCTTCCCGCTCGACCTGCTCTCGGACCGGGCGACGTCCGAGATCCAGTTCGGCCACGTGCACCGCCCGACCCACGTGAACACGACGTGGGACGCCGCCCGCTTCGAGACCGTCGCGCACCGCTGGGTGCACGTCGGCGAGCCGGGCTTCGGCGTCGCGGTCGTCAACGACTCCACCTACGGGCACGACATCACCCGCGACCGCGCCGCGGCCGGAACACCGACGACCACGGTCCGGCTCTCGCTCCTGCGCGCGCCGCTGTTCCCCGACCCGGACGCCGACCAGGGCCGCCACCGCCTTGCGGTCTCGCTCGTGGTCGGCGCCGAGCTGCCCGACGCCGTCGAGGCCGGCTACGCGCTGAACACCCCGGTCCGCAGGCTCACCGGCGCCGCGCCCGTCGCTCCCCTGGTGTCGATCGACGACCCCTCGGTGATCGTCGAGGCCGTGAAGGCGGCGGACGACGGGAGCGGCGACGTGATCGTGCGGCTCTACGAGTCACTCGGCCGCCGCGCCGCAGCGACCCTCCGCGCCGCCTTCGCCGTCCGGGCGGTCACCCGCACCGACCTGATGGAGCGCCCGACCGAGCAGGTCCGCATCGAGAGCTCCGTCGAGGCGGAGTCGGCCGACGTGCGCCTCGAGCTGCGTCCGTTCGAGATCGCGACGGTGCGCCTGGCGCGCTGAGCGCGAGGGGACGCGGGGGCGGGAGCAGGCCGAGCCGGCTTGCTCCTGCCCCTGCGTCATGTGGTCTGCTCGATGCACACCGTCCCGATCGGAGAGGCCCCCCATGCAGTCGTTCCCCGCCCCGCCCCGCCAGGTGCAGATCGGCGACGCCGCCGCGTTCGCCGGCGTCACTCCGCGGGCGATCCGCCACTACCACCGGCTCGGCCTGCTCCCCGAGCGCGAGCGGGGCGGAGACGGCCGCAGGCGCTACGGCTACGACGACATCATCCGGCTGCTCTGGATCCGCCGCCTGGCCGACGCCGGGGTCGCACTCGAGGACATCCGGGACGCCTTCGCCGTCGCAGCCCCGGCCGGCGCCGAGGACAGCGCCGACCGCGAGGACGAGGTCGCGGGCGTCCTCGCGCGGCTGGACGCCGCGCTCGCCGCGCAGGAGGAGGAGCTGCAGCGGAAGCGGGCCTCGGTCCGGCGCATGCGGACCCTCGGCGGCCGGCTGGGGCTGCTCGACGACATCGTCTCGCGCCGCCTCGAGGGCGCACCCGAGGGCTCGCTGCGCCAGGCCGACCTCGACACCCTGCTGGTCACCGAGCGGATGTTCGGCCCGCTGGGCGCCGTCTCCCAGGCCGGCCGCTTCGTGGTCCTGGCCGCCGATCCGGCGCTGCGGGCGGAGGCCGACCGCGTCGACGCCGCCGAGGAGGCCCTCGACGACACGGTCGCCGAGGACGACCCCCGGGTGGAGCAGGTGGCGCGGGAGCGGCACGCCTTCGAGGCCCGGCTGATGCGCGTCGTCGAGGAGTCCGGTCAGCTCGAGGAGGACGAGGCGATCTTCGACGCGTGGGACGAGGCGCACCCGCCCGAGGACCCCGCGCCGGCCCCCGATCCCGCACAGGGCTCCCGCGCCCGGAGCGCCGGCGAGATCATCCGGAGCTTGCCCTACGACGTCTCGCCGGCCCGCCTGCGCGCCATGGACCTGGCGATGCGGCTGGGGATGGAGGAGGCGCCGACGTCCTGAGACGCGGGGTCACGCCCGTCCGGTCACAGGACCTCTCGCAGCACTTCCAGCGCCCGCTCGCGGTCGCCGACCCCGCCGCCCTCGTGCCCGCTGTACGGCCACACGTCGATCGACGGCTCGCCGCCCGAGACGTTGTGGGAGGCGAAGACCGTCGAGGGCGGGCAGATCGGGTCCATCAGGCCGACCGAGCGGTGCACCCGGCAGCGCAGGCGCCGCGAGAAGTGGACGCCGTCGACGTAGGAGAGGGTCCGCTCGACGGCGTCGAGGTCCTCGGGGCGGGTCGCCAGGTAGCGGGCGATCTCCACGTAGGGAGCCTCGTTCGTGACGGTCGTCGCGCGCAGGACGTCGGAGAGGAAGGGCACCAGGGCGATCGCCGCGCGCACCCGGGGGCGCAGCGCCGCCGCGGCGGTCGCGAGCGCTCCGCCCTGGCTGCCGCCGAAGACCGACACGCGGTCCGGGTCCAGCCCGGGGAGCGCCTCCACCGCGTCGACGGCGAGCGCCGCGTCCGCGATCAGGCGCCGGTAGTAGTACGTCTCGGGCGACTCGATGCCGCGGGTCGTGACCCCGGGGTACGCGGGTCCGCTGCCGTGGGGGTCGGGGGTGGCTCCGGAGCGGGCGAGGCGGCCGGCTCCCTGGCCTCGCGCGTCGACGACCAGGTGCGCGTACCCGGCGGAGGCGATCCAGAGGTGCTCGATCGGCCGGCCCCGTCCGCTGCCGTACCCGGGGTACTCGATCACCACGGGGAGCGGGGCGCCCGGGTCGACCGCGGGGGTCACCAGCCAGGCGGCGATCGGCTCGCCCGCGAAGCCGGGGAACCGCACGTCCCGCACCCGCACCAGCGGGAGGCCCGCGTCGACCGGCACGGCGCTGACGCCGGGGCCGCCCTCCCGCCCGAGCGCGAGGGTGGCCCGCCAGAAGGCGTCGAAGTCGTCGGGCTCCGCGACCTCCGCACGGAACTCGCGGAGGGCGGCGAGGGGGCGATCCGTGAACACCGGGTCAGCCTTTCAGACCGGAGTGCGCGAGCCCTTCCACGAACTGCCGCTGAGCGAGGAGGAACACGGCCAGCACGGGCACGACCGTCATCGTCGCCGCGGCGAGCTGCACGTCCCACATCTCCCCGCCGTAGGCGTCGGTGAAGCGGGTGAGCGCCTGGGGCAGGGTGAAGAGCTCGGGCGAGGTCAGGTAGACCGTCGGCTCGAGGTACATGTTCCAGGACCCGAGGAAGGTCAGGATCGCGACGGCCGACAGCGCGGGCTTGGACAGCGGCAGGAAGATGCGCCGCCAGATCCCGAAGCGGCCGAGGCCGTCCAGGCGCGCGGCCTCCTCGAGCTCGCCGGGCATCGCGATGAAGTACTGCCGCATGATGAACGTGCCCAGCACCGCCGGCGCTCCGACCATCGGCACCAGCAGCAGCGGCACGTGGGTGTCGATGAAGCCGAGCTGCCGGAAGATCTGGAACAGCGGGATGATCGTCACCTCCGTCGGCACCAGCAGGCCGGTCAGGACGACGAGGAACACCGCGTTGCGGCCTGGGAACGGGATCCGGGCGAAGGCGTAGCCGGCCAGGCTCGACACCAGCAGCGTGACCACGGTGACCGTGACCGCGATGTAGAGGCTGTTCCAGTACTGGAGCGCGAACGGCTGGAACCGGAACGCCTCGGCGTAGCCCGCCAGGCTCGGCGAGTCCGGCAGCAGGGTCGGCGGGTTCGAGAAGATCTCGTTCACCGGCTTGAACGACGAGGCGATCATCCAGAACGTCGGCACCGCGAACGGCAGCACGAGCAGGATCAGCGTCACGACGAGCAGGGCGGTCATGAGCGGGCTGCGGCCGCGGCGGCGCTTGACGGGCGGCTCCGGGACGGCTTCGAGGCGTGGCGTGAGCGGGGTCCCCTGCTCGACGACGGCGTCAGTTCTCATAGAAGACCCATTTCCTGCGCAGCTGCCACTGCACGACCGTGAGGATCAGGACGAAGAGGAGCAGCATCAGCGAGAGCGTCGCGCCGTAGCCGATGTCGCTGAACTCGAAGGCCTGTTGGAACACGTAGTAGACGAGCACTGTCGTCGACAGCTCCGGCCCGCCCTCGGTCAGGACGGCGACCTGCGCGAACGCCTGCAGCGAGCCGACGATCGTGAGGATGGCGGTGAGGAGCAGGGTGGGCGAGATGAGCGGGAGCGTGATCCGGAAGAAGATCGCGCGGGGGCTCGCGCCGTCCAGGCGGGCCGCCTCGTAGAGGTCGCCCGGCACTCCCTGCAGCGCGGCGAGGAAGAGCACCATGTTGACGCCGACGCTGCGGATGACCTGCGTGACGATGACGCTCGCCATCGCGGTGGGCCCCTCCTGGAGCCAGTTCGGCCCGTCGAGGCCGACCAGCGAGAGCAGGCCGTTGATCGCGCCGTTGTCCTGGAGGAGGAAGCCCCAGACGAGGGTCCAGGCGACCACCGAGATGACGACGGGCGAGAAGAAGAGCGTGCGGAACAGGGCGCCGCCCGGGATCCTCCGGTTGAGCAGCACGGCCAGGCCCAGCCCGAGGGCGAGGTTCAGGACGACCACTCCCCCGGAGAAGACCGCGGTCGTGCCGAGCACCGCGCCGATGCTCGGGTCGTTGATCGCCCGCTCGTAGTTCTCGCCGCCCACGAAGGTCATGGAGCCGGTGAAGACGTTCCACTCGTTGAGGCTGAACCAGACCGCGAGCCCGACGGGCAGCAGCACGAACACGATCACACCGAGCAGCTGGGGCGCGATGAAGAGCCAGCCGGCGAGCGCGTCGCGGCGCCGGAGGTTCCAGTAGGCGCCGGCGGGAGCGGATCGGCGGCTGTCCGTCGAGGTCGCGGTCACGGGATCACTTCCCCTGGAGGACGGGCGCGATGGCGTCGCAGACGCCTCCGAGCACCTCGGCGACGTCGGCGTCGGCCGACCACATGCGGTCCAGCGCCGTCTTGCCGACCGAGGTGATCTCGGCGGGGCTCGTCACCGGAGGGGTGGCGGACACGTCGGCGAGCTCGTCGACCACGACGCGGTCGAGCTGCTCGGCGCTGAGGCGCGTGTTGACCTTCGCCAGCTCCTCACCGGACAGCAGCGACTCGCGGGGCGGCGGGAAGAACTGCGCGAGCTTGGCGGAGTTCTCCGGGTTGGTCATGAACGAGAGGAAGCCGGTCGCCTCCTCCACGTGGTCGCCGCCTGCGAGCGCGGCCATGCCGGCCTGGCCGATGTTGCCGTACTCGCCGGCGGGGCCGACGGGCAGCGGGTAGATCTCGAACGGGAACGAGCCGTCGAGCAGGCTCGCGCGCGAGACCTGCGCGGTCGTGAACGCGGCGTCGCCGGCGAAGAAGTCCGCCGTCACGCCGGGTCCGGGGGTCGCGCCGCTGACGTAGACCGAGTCGTGGAAGAACTGGAACGCCTCCACCATCTCGGGCGAGTCCATCGTGCACTGGGTCCCGTCGTCGCTCCACGGCTGGGCTCCCCAGCCCGCCCAGAGGTTCGCGAGGCTCAGCCAGCCCGAGAAGTCGAAGTCGCGGATGATGTAGCCGGCCTTGCCGGTCGACTCGTTGACGGCCGCGCCGATGCGGTCGACGTCCTCCCAGCTGAGCGTCGCGGGGTCGACGGTCTGCCCGGCCTGCGCGATGAGGTCCTGGTTCACGTACAGCGCGAACGGCGAGTTGGAGAACGGGTACGCGTAGAGCTCGCCGTCCTGGCTGAACGACTGCGCCACGCTGGGCAGGATGTCGTCGTACTCGTAGCCCTCGGTCCCCTCGAAGGTCTCGGTCAGCGGAGCGAGTGCTCCGGCGTCGATCAGATCCTTCGCGATGTCGCCCACCCAGGCGAGGTCGGGGGCGTTGCCGCCCGCGGCCTGCGTGGTCAGGGTCGAGTTGTAGTCCGCGAACGGGAGGGACTCGAAGGTCACGGACTCGATCTCGGGGTGGTCGGCGATGTACTCGTCGGCCATCGAGTCGAACAGGGCGAGCTGCTTCTCGTCGGAGGTCCAGACGGACATCCTCAGAGCGACGGGTGCTGAGTCGTCCCCGCCGCCGGCGGCGCCGCAGCCCGAGAGGGCGGCGATCACTCCGACTGCGGCGAGCGAGGCCATCAGCTTCTTCGCTGGTCTCATCGTCTCTCTTTCTCCAATGGTCTTCTCGGTGTTCCCGGTCAGTACCCGACGACGTCGGGCCAGTGGGTCTCTACGCCGCGCGACTCGAGCCTCGCCTGCAGGCGGGCGACGAGGGCGGGGTCGGCGGCGATCTCGTGGGGCGACAGGTCCTCGGCGAGGGCGAGGGCCGCCAGCTCGCCGACGGCCTCGCCGATGTTCCACTCCACGGGGTGGAGGCGGTACGCGCCGTTGGTGATGTGCGTCGTCCCGATGTTCTTGCCCCCGGGCAGCAGGTTCGTCGGGGTGCGCGGCACGAGGGCGCCGAGCGGGATCTCGAACGGCGAGCACTCCACGTCGAGGTAGTTGTCGCCTCCGGTGGTCGGGTGCAGGTCGATCCGGTACATGCCCACGCCGACGGAGTCGTCGAAGCGCGCAGGGCTCCCCGTCCCGCGAGCGGCGACGGAGACGTCCTGCTCGCGCACGGTGGTGAGCGCGCGGATCCGGCGGGACTCGCGGATGTAGGGGGCCTGCGCGAGGCCGTCGGCGGTGCCCATCACGTCGCCGCGGAGCCGGAGCCCGGGCCAGCCGCGGCCGCCGTCGGGCCGGGGCGCCTCGGTCTGGAGCCAGTAGAAGTACGACAGCGAGAGCGCGCGGGCGCCGGCGAGGTGCTTCTCCGGCTCCGGAACGTCGAGGATCGAGCTGTCGAGGTAGTCGAGCATCGGCCAGTTCGCGAGCACGATGTCGCTGTCGAGCGCGCCCGGCCGGAGGGTCTCGGTCGCGAGGATCCGGCGGAACATCCAGAGGTCGGTGTCCCCGCCCTGCGCGCGCTGGTCGGCGGTGCGGGTGTCGCCCACGGCGTTGACGTGCATCGTGCGGGTCTCGGGGCGCAGCGTCCTCGGGTTCGGCGCGGTGAAGGAGAGGAGCTTCCCGCCCCAGAACGGCACCTCGTACTCGTGCCAGTAGTCGTAGTCGGCCGGGCGCTCGATGGTGTGGTCGCCGTCCGCGCTGTCGAAGCCGAAGCACCAGGTGACGGCCTGCACGTTCATCGGGTCGGCGACGGCGGGAGCGCTGGGCTCGCCGTGCTCGTCGCGCGACTCGGACCCCGTGACGTAGTCGACCTCCGCGAGGGGGAGCAGCTCCCCCGTCTCGGTCGCGTCGACCACGTACCGTCCGGAGACGGCGAGCTCCTCGCCCGAGACCGCGTCGCGCAGCAGGACGCGCTCGATCCGGCCCGGGCCGCCGTCGACGGCGAAGGGGACGACGCCGGTGACGACGCGGATCGCTCCGCTCGAGCGGTAGGGGGCGAGCATCTCGTCGAGCACGGCGACGGCGACGCGGGGCTCGGCGCAGAGCCGGCTCACGAGTCCGCGGCCGGGGTTCAGGCGGTCGTCGCGCATCGCCTCGGCGGTGAGGGGGTAGTTGCGGCGGTAGTAGCCGCGGATGCCGTCCCGGAGGCGCCGGTAGTCGGCGGTGACGCCGAACTGCTCGACCCAGGTGTGCTCGTCCGGCGGGACGCCCTGCGAGGTGAGCTGGCCGCCCAGCCACGGGTACTGCTCGGTCAGCACGACCGAGAGGCCGTTGCGGGCGAGGGCGATCGCCGCCGCCACTCCTCCGAGGCCGCCGCCGATCACGGCGACATCTGCTTGCATCGGGGTCACGCGTCCGCCTCGTCCTCGTCGACAGTCTGGGTCATCGGCCTACTACCCGCGGGTAATACGTATTGCCGATTGATTAGACCGTAACGCACGAGTGTCCGGTTGGCAACGGTCTCCGCCGTTCCGAGCGATGCCGCGTCGACCCGCGGGCGTCCTCAGCCGGAAGCGGGCCGGATGTCAGGGCTCGGTGGCATGCTCGACCCCGAGCGCGGCCGGCGGGCGGCGGCGCGGAGCGGAGCAGCATGATCGGGTTGGATCTCACCGGGCGCACGGCCCTCGTCACGGGGTCGGGGCAGGGCATCGGGCTGGCCATCGCGACGACGCTCGCGGAGGCGGGCGCCGAGGTGATCGTGAACGCCCGCTCCGAGCGGTCGATCCGCCGGGCGATCGAGGCCGTCGGCGCGGCGGTGCCGGAGGCGCGGGTGCGCGGAGTCGCGGCCGACGTGTCGACGGAGAAGGGCACGGCCTCCCTCCTGCGCGCGGCCGCCGACGTGGACGTGCTCGTCAACAACCTCGGGATCTTCGGCTCCGCCGATGCGCTCTCCATCGACGACGACGAGTGGCGCCGCTACTTCGAGGTCAACGTGCTCACCGGCGTGCGCCTCACCCGCGCCTACCTCCCGGGGATGATGGAGCGCGAGTGGGGCCGCGTCCTCTACATCGGCAGCGACTCCGCCGTCGTCACGCCCGCCGAGATGATCCACTACGGAGTGTCGAAGACCGCGCTGCTGGGCGTCTCGCGAGGCTTCGCCAAGGCCGCCGCCGGCACCGGGGTGACGGTGAACAGCGTGCTCGCCGGGCCGACCCACACGGGCGGCGTCGAGGACTTCGTCTACGAGCTGGTCGACCGCGAGCTCCCGTGGGAGGAGGCGCAGCGCGAGTTCATGCGCCTGCATCGGCCGCAGTCGCTGCTGAAGCGCCTCATCGAGCCGGAGGAGATCGCCCACATGGTGGCGTACCTCGCCTCCCCGCTCGCCTCGGCCACCACGGGCGCCGCCGTGCGCGTCGACGGCGGCTACATCGACTCGATCGTGCCGTAGCGCGCGCTCCCGGGGCTTCCCGGGGCGCCGGCCGTCAGCGCGGAGGGGCGACCGAGCCGCCGGGGCGCCACGGGCCGCCGATGCGCTCCTGGAGGAGCGGCGCCGCCGGGTCGGCGAGGCGGGCGAGCAGCGCCTCCACTCCGCGGCGGCCGAGCTCGCGGCCGGGCGCGACGAGCAGATCGAGCGCCGGGTCGGCCAGGTCGGCGACGTCGGGGTCGGAGGCGAGCAGGACGATCGAGAGGTCCTCGGGCACGCGCAGCCCGCGGTGCCGCACCTCGTGCGCGAACCCGACGGCGGCGCCCCCGTTGACGATCACCACGGCGGTCGCGGAGGCGGGGTCGAACGAGCGGGCGAGGGTGCGGCCGCCGGCGGGCGACTCCTCGCAGCGGAGCAGCACGCCCTCGACGCCGCGGGCCGCGCAGGCGAGTGCGAACGCCTCCTGGGTGCGCGCGTAGGGGCCGAAGTCGGCCGCGGCGTCGCGGTCCGGGCCGAGCACGAGCGCCACCCGCGCGTGCCCCAGGCCGGCGAGCCGGCCGAGCGCCTCCTCGACCATGCCCTCGAAGTCGATGTCGACCCAGTCGAGGGCGGACGGATCGCGGGTGCGCCCGATGAGGGCGAAGGGCGTGCCGGAGTCCCGCAGGACCGGCACGCGCTCGTCCTCGCTGGTGACCTGCATCAGCACGACGCCGTCGATCAGGCCGTCGGCGCGCAGGTCCGCGAGGCGGTCGGAGCCGCCGACCGTCGGCCACAGGACGATCGAGTGGTCCTGCTCCGCCGCGGCCTCGGCGGCTCCGAGCAGGAACGAGGTGGCGGTGTTGAGCGGCCGGCTCGACACGAGCGGATAGACGACCGCGACGATCCCCGAGCGGCGCCGCGCGAGGGCGCGCGCCAGGGCGTGCGGCCGGAAGCCGAGCTCGTGCATCGCCGCCCGCACCCGCTCGCGGGTCTCGGGCGAGACGGGCTTGGTGTCGTTGACCACGAACGAGACCGTCGCGATCGAGACCCCCGCGAGGCGCGCGACATCCCTCATCGTGGCCACCGCGCCTCCTCCGCTCGCGCCGCCCGGCCGTGGTTGACGCGGGGCGGACGTCTCCCGCATCCTAGGAGACGCGGCCGGTAAAGCGGTTAACCCCGTGTCGGGCCGCCCACTGCCGCACCGTCTCCACCGTCGAAGAAGGAACACCGTGACCACACCCTCCTCCCCCGTCCGCGTCCTCGTCTGGGGCGAGAACCGCCATGAGCAGATCGAGGAGAAGGTCCGCGCGATCTACCCCGACGGCATGCACAGCACGATCGCCGACGGCATCCGCGAGAACCTCGGCGAGCGCGCCTCCGTCTCCACCACCACGCTCGACGAGCCCGAGCACGGCCTCACCGAGGACGTCCTCGACGCCACCGACGTGCTCGTCTGGTGGGGCCACATGGCCCACGGCGACGTCTCCGACGAGATCGTCGAGCGCGTCCAGCGCCACGTCCTCTCGGGCATGGGCCTCGTCGTCCTGCACTCCGGCCACTGGTCGAAGATCTTCGGCAAGCTCATGGGCACCACCTGCACGCTGCGCTGGCGCTCGGAGCAGGACCGCGAGCTGGTCTGGACCGTCGACCCCACGCACCCCATCGCCCAGGGGATCCCGCACCCCTTCCTGATCCCGCAGCAGGAGATGTACGGCGAGTTCTTCGACGTGCCGGCGCCCGACGAGCTCGTGTTCCTCTCGACCTTCACGGGCGGCGAGGTCTTCCGCTCCGGCATGACCTGGAAGCGCGGCCACGGGCGCATCTTCTTCTTCTCCCCCGGCGACCAGGACTACCCCGTCTACCACCAGGCCGAGGTGCGCCGCGTGATCGCGAACGGCGTCGAGTGGGTGCGCTCCTCGCGCCCCGAGCGCCGCCTCCCGGTGCTGCAGCGCTACGAGACCGAGGACTTCCACAACGGCCAGGACTACGAGGGAGCGCTCGTCCGATGACGGTCCGCCTCGTCCAGGTCGGCGCCGGCGCGATGGGCCGCGCCTGGATCCGCACCATCCGCGACTCCTCGGACGCCGAGCTCGTCGGCCTGGTCGACCTCGACGTCGACCTCGCGACGGCCGCGGCGGAGGAGGAGGGGGTCGGCCCGGTCGCGGTCGGCACCTCCGTCGCCGAGGTCGCCGCGCGCTCCGGCGCCGACGCCGTGGTCAACGTGACCGTGCCGCGGGCGCACCTCCCCGTCAGCTCGGAGGCGCTGTTCGCCGGGCTGCCCGTGCTCTCCGAGAAGCCGATCGCGCCGACCATCGCCGAGGCGCTGGTGCTCGCGGCGACGGCCGAGGCCTCGGGCCGGCTCCTGATGACCAGCCAGTCGCGCCGCTACTACTCGGCGATCACCGCCTTCCGCGAGCAGATCGCCGGGCTCGGGCAGCTGGGCACCGCCTCCGTGCACTTCGCGAAGGCGCCCCGCTTCGGCGGCTTCCGCGACGAGATGGACCACGTGCTCCTGGTCGACATGGCGATCCACGCCTTCGACGCGGCGCGGTACCTGCTCGACAGCGACCCGGTCGCGGTCTACTGCGAGGAGTACAACCCGGGCTGGAGCTGGTACGCCGACGGAGCCGCGGCGAGCGCCGTGTTCGAGTTCGCCGGCGGAGTGCGCTTCAGCTACACCGGCAGCTGGTGCGCCGACGGCCTCGAGACCTCGTGGAACGGCGACTGGCGCGTGAACGGGGCCGGCGGCACCGCGCACTGGGACGGCGACGGCGCTCCGGAGTGGCAGTCGCGCGAGTCGGAGGCGGTGCGGACCGCCACGCTCGAGCCCGTGCCCGAGGAGATCGCGGGCTCGCTCGCGGAGTTCGTGCGGGTGCTGGGCTCGGGGGCGGTGCCCTCGGGCGAGGTGCACTCGAACGTGCGGAGCCTCGCGATGGTGGAGGCGGCGGTCCGCTCCTCCGAGACGGGTGCGCGGGTGCGGCTCGACGACGTGCTGGAGGAGGGGTACGCGGAGGCGCTGACGCTCGCGCGCGACGAGCGAGTCCGCGCGGCCCTCGGCTCCTGGGGCTCGGCCGCGGAGGGCCTCGCGCGCTGACCACGCCGCCTGGCGGATCTCGAGGCGTCCGTGCCGGCGTCTCGAGACCCCCGCCCGGTCGCGGCTCCGCCACCGCGCGTTCGCCGGGCGGACACCTGCGGGCGGCGGTGCGTTCACCGGGGGCGGCCAGCGTGGGCGGGTTCCTTCGAAGCCGCTCAGGAGACCCGTGTCCTCTCGTCACACCCGCACCCGCACCGCCGCCCTCGCCCTCACCGTCACCCTCGCCGGCTGCACCCTCGGAGCCGCGGCCCTGCCCGCCTCCGCCGCGGGCGACTCCTTCTTCACCCGCATCGCCACGGTGCCGGCCTACCTCAACGCGGCCGACCCGTCCGCCGACTCCGCCGTCGCCGAGATCTCGAGCGCGTCGCCCGACGGCCGCCTGGTCTACTCGACGGACTCCGCCGGGCAGCGCATCGACGTCCTCGACATCTCGGACCCCGACTCCCCCGAGCCGCTCGGCGGCGTCGGCGTGGGCGGCGAGCCGACCTCGGTCTACGCGACCGGCGAGTACGTCCTCGCGGTGGTCGACACGAGCGACGGCGACTTCGCGAACCCCTCCGGCCACGTCAGCGTGCTGCACGCCGACGACCTCGCGCCCGTCGCGAGCATCGAGCTCGGCGGCCAGCCCGACTCCATCGACGTCACCACCGACGGCTCGACCGCGGTCATCGCGATCGAGAACCAGCGCGACGAGGACCTCGCCCCCGAGGGCGGCGAGGAGGGCGACCTCCCGCAGGCGCCCGCCGGGGAGCTCGTGGTGATGGACCTCGCGGGCGACCCCTCCGCCTGGGTGCCGGAGCACGTCGACCTCACCGGTCTCGCCGGCCTCGACACCCCGTCGGACCCGGAGCCCGAGTACGTCTCGATCAACCCGGCCGACACGGCCGTCGCCGTGACGCTGCAGGAGAACAACGCCGTCGCGATCGTCGACCTGGCCACCCGCTCCGTCACCGCCTCGTACACCGCTGGCACCGCCTCCGTCAGCGGCATCGACACGCTCGACGACGACTCGATCTCGCTGACCGGCTCGATCACCGACGTCCCGCGCGAGCCCGACGCGATCGGCTGGGTCGGCGACGACCACGTCGCGATCGCGAACGAGGGCGACTGGAAGGGCGGCACGCGCGGCTGGTCGATCCTCGACGCCGCGACCGGGGCCGTGCAGTGGGACGCCGGGAACTCGTTCGACCACCTCGCGGTGCGCCTCGGGCTCTACCCGGACAAGCGCTCCGACGCGAAGGGCTCCGAGCCCGAGGGCCTGCTCTCGGCCACCTTCGACGGCGTCCCCTACGTGTTCGTCGGCGCCGAGCGGGCGAACTTCGTGGCCGTCTACGACGTGTCGGAGCCGACCGCGCCGCGCTTCGTGCAGGCGCTGCCGTCGACGCCCGGCCCGGAGGGGCTGCTCGCCCTGCCCGAGCGCGACCTGCTGGTCGTCTCGAGCGAGACCGACGACGCCGAGGCCGCCGTCCGCGCGAGCGTGCAGCTCTACGCGCTCGGCGCCTCCGCCCCCGCGTTCCCGACCGTGCTGTCGGCCGACGTCGACGGATCGCCGCTGCCCTGGGGCGCGCTCTCGGGCCTCTCGACCGACCCGGCGGCGCCCGACCGCCTGTACGCGGTGAGCGACAGCGCCTACGCGCCGAGCACACTCCACTCGATCGACACCTCCGTCTCGCCGGCGCTGCTCGACACGACCCTCACGGTGACCGAGGGCGGCGAGCCCGCCGCTCTGGATCTGGAGGGGATCGCCGCCCGCGTCGACGGCGGCTTCTGGGCCGTGACGGAGGGCGGGACAGGCGACGGCAACGCGCTCCTGCGACTCGACGCGGATGCCGCGGTGACCGAGCGGATCGCCCTGCCCGCGGAGCTCGCCTCAGCGCTGGGCAAGCAGGGCTTCGAGGGAGTGACCGTCGAGGACAGTGCCGCCGGTGAGATCGTCTGGACGGCGCTGCAGCGCGAGGCCTCGATCGACGCCGACGGAGTGGTCCGGATCGGGCGCTACGACGTCGCCGCCGACAGCTGGAGCTTCTTCGGCTACCCGCTGGAGGCCGTGTCCGGGGCGGACGGCGACTGGAACGGGCTCTCGGAGATCACGCTGACCCCCGCGGGCACGCTCGCGGTGATCGAGCGCGACAAGCTCAACGGGCCGGACGCCGCGCTGAAGGCCGTGTACACGGTGCCGCTGCCGACGGAGGCCGGCGCGGCGGTCGGCGAGACGCTGCCGATGCTCGAGAAGACCCTCGCGGTCGACGTGCTGCCCGCGCTGCAGGCCGGGAACGGCTGGACACAGGAGAAGCTCGAGGGCCTCGGCATCACCGGCTCCGGCGAGGTGTTCGCGGTGACCGACAACGACGGCGTGGACGACGCGAACGGCGAGACGGTGCTCGCGTCGCTCGGCTCCGCGGAGTCCGTGTTCGGGACGGGGACGGTGCCGACTCCGGGACCGACTGTTGGGCCGACCGTCGAGCCGACGGTGGCGCCGACGGCTGAGCCGACCATGGCGCCGACCGCGCAGCCCACGGCCGAGCCGACCCGCACGCCGGCTCCCGCTCCGGCCGGCGCCGTTCCTCCGCGGACCGGCTCGGGACTCGCGAGCACCGGCGTCGAGACGGGCTGGACCGCCGCGGCGGCCTTCGCCCTGCTCGCCGGCGGAGCGCTCGCGCTCGGAGTGACGCGCCGCCGCCGCGACGCGCGCTGACGGACGCCGACGGCCCGGGGGACAGTGTCCTCCGGGCCGTCGGCGTTCCCCCGCGCAAGCGGGGCGGGTGGTCGGGTGTCAGCTTCCGGTGGGGGCGTCCTCGGTGTCGGGAGCGGTGCTCTCGGAGGGCGCCTGCGGGGCGACGGGCGCGGCAGGGCCGGAGCCGTCGGCGGGGGCC
>NZ_PSWH01000036.1:0-33011 GCF_002932105.1 Rathayibacter sp. AY1C1
CCCCTCGACGGCTCGTCGCGCAGCGACGGCCCCACCCCGCGGCTCGTCGCGCAGCGACGGCCCCGCACCTCACCCCTCCAGCACAGGGTTGATCGCGGGTCCTGGCGGGGTGAGCTGCAAGGCGGAGGAGGGCGCGATACCAGCGGTATCGCAACCGACGACAACGCCGCAGATCGCCCCGCCAGGGCCCGCGATCAAGCGTCGAAGCGGTAGCCGAGGCCGCGGACAGTAACCAGGAGCACCGGCTCCTTCGGCGTCTTCTCGATCTTGGAGCGGATGCGCTTGACGTGGACGTCGAGGGTCTTCGTGTCGCCGAAGTAGTCGCTGCCCCAGACGCGGTCGATGAGCTGGCCGCGGGTGAGGACGCGGCCCGCGTTGCGGAGGAGCATCTCGAGGAGCTCGAACTCCTTGAGGGGCATCGGGGTCTCGACGCCGTCGACTTCGACCGTGTGGCGTTCGATGTCCATGCGGACGGGGCCGGCGACGACGATCCGCTCCTCGCCGGGCTCCTCGGTGCGGCGTCGGAGGACGGCGCGGATGCGGGCGAGCAGTTCGCGGGTGGAGTAGGGCTTGGTGACGTAGTCGTCCGCGCCGAGCTCCAGGCCGACGACGATGTCCACTTCGGAGTCCTTGGCGGTGACCATGATGATCGGGACGGAGGAGCGGGTGCGGATCTCGCGGCAGACCTCGGTGCCGGGCATGCCGGGCAGCATGAGGTCGAGGAGGATCAGGTCGTAGTCGCCCTCGTCGAAGGCGGCGACGGCGCGGTTGCCGTCCTCGGCGACGGTGACGTCGTAGCCCTCGCGTTCGAGCAGGTAGCTGAGGGGCTCGCTGAGGGCGCTCTCGTCCTCGACGAGCAGGATGCTGGTCACGCGTGTTCTCCTATCGGGGCGGTCGCCGCGAAGGGCGTCCGGGCGGGGTCGGCTTCGGGGAGCCGGATGGTGAAGGTGGAGCCGCGGCCGGGCTTGGACCAGACGCGGACGTCGCCGCCGTGGTTCTGCACGGCGTGCTTGACGATGCTGAGGCCGAGGCCGGTGCCGCCGGTGTGGCGGGAGCGGGCCTGGTCGACGCGGTAGAAGCGCTCGAACACCCGGTCGAGGTCCTCCTCCGGGATGCCGATGCCCTGGTCGGTGACGGCGATCTCGACGACTCCGCCGGTGGAGCGGACGCCGATGCCCACGCGGGAGCCGGCGGGCGAGTACTGGATGGCGTTGGCGAGGAGGTTGTGCAGCGCCGAGACGAGCATCTTCTCCTGCCCCACGACGTAGGCCTTCTTCATCCCGCCCTTGACCAGGGTGACGTCGTGCGACTCCGCCATGACGTGGGTGGTCTCGAGCGCCGCCGTGACGACGTCGTCGACGCGGATGATCTCGGCGGAGCCGGCGACGTCGGCGGCCTGGAGGCGGGAGAGCTCGATGATCTCGCGCGTGATCTTCGCGAGGCGGTGCGACTCCTGGGTCAGCCGGTGCGCGAAGCGGCGCACCTGCTGGGGGTCGTCGGCGGCGGAGTCGAGGGCCTCGGCGAGCAGGCCGACGGCGCCGATCGGGGTCTTCAGCTCGTGGGAGATGTTGGCGACGAAGTCCCGGCGGACGGCCTCGAGCCGGCGCGCCTCGGTGTGGTCCTCGGCGATGACGAGGACGTAGCGGGAGCCGAGGCGGGTCGCGTGGACGACGAGCGTCACGGCGGCGTCGGAGAGCGGGCTGGTCGCGAGCTCGAGGTCCTGGACGATGTCGTCGCCGAAGCGGCGGACGCGGTCGACGATGGCGGCGAGGTCGGGGTGGAGCAGCGTGTCCTGCGAGACCAGGCCGAGCGCGACGGCGCGGGTGGACGCCTTCAGCACGTTGTGAGACGGGTCGGTCACGAAGGCGGGCGAGCCGACGGCGTCGATGATCGCCTCGATCCCCTCGGGGAGCCCGACCGAGATCACGTCCTGCGCGATGCGGCCCTGGCGGGCGGCGAGCGTGAGCACGGTCGTCAGAAGGATCCCGATCGCGACACCGAGAACGAGCGACAGAACCACGATCAAGCCCGAATCCACGGACCCAGGCTAACCATCCACCGGGCGTCCCCCTACCGGACTCCCGTCGATCCTCCGGGGGTCGAGTACTGTTCAAACGCTCGGCACCGTCCGTTAACCTGCCTTGGTCATCATAACTGCGCCTGCGCCCACGGAGTGCAGTCGCAGCGGCGTGCGAGGTGCTCGCCGCAGATCCGGCGCCGTCGTCCGCGCGCGCCGTAGAGAGGGTCGAACACAGATGCGCGAAGTTTTCCAGCAGGAGCTGGCCGAGGTCCAGGAACGACTCGTCGAGATCTCCGGACTCGTCGAGATCGCCATCGAGAAGGCGACCCAGGCGTTCAACCACTCCGACGTCACCCTCGCGGAGGAGGTCATCGCGAGCGACGCGCGCATCGACGAGCTGGCCATCAGCCTCGACGAGCTCGCGATCGACATCCTCGCCCGGCAGAACCCGGTCGCCCGCGACCTGCGGATCGTCGTCTCGGCGCTGCGCATCAGCGCGTCGCTCGAGCGGATGGGCGACATCGCCGAGCACATCGCCCAGCTCTCGCGCTATCGCTTCCCCGACAAGGTGGTCCCCAAGAGCCTGCGTCCGACGTTCGTCGAGATGGGCCGCCTCGACGTGGTCGTCGCACACAAGCTGACCGACCTGCTCCGCTCGCAGGACCCGCGCATCGCCGAGGAGATCCGCGACGAGGACGACAAGATCGACGAGCTGCACGTCAGCGTCTTCGACAAGGTGCTCAGCGAGGCGTGGAAGGGCCAGGCCGCCGACACCGTCGACGCGACCCTCGCCAGCCGCTACCACGAGCGCTTCGCCGACCACGCCGTGTCGATCGCCAAGAAGGTCCAGTACCTGATCTCGGGCGACTACTCCTAGTCGACACCTCGGGCTCCGGCCCGTCTCACCGTCCGGCCCGCAGGAACGATCGTCTCCTGCGGGCCGGACGTGTCCGTGCCGTCCCCGTCGGAGCTGCGGACGGGAACGGCCCGCCGGAGTCGAGGACTCGGGCGGGCCGTTCGCGTGTGCGGGGCGGTGCTACTTCTTGGCGCCCTGGGCGGCGACGGCGGCGGCACCGGCGGCCGCGGCCTCCGGGTCGAGGTAGCGCGCCTCCCGGATGGGCTCGAAGTCCTCGTTCAGCTCGTAGACGAGCGGGATCCCGGTCGGGATGTTGAGCTCCGCGATGTCCGAGTCCGAGATACCGTCGAGCGTCTTCACCAGCGCGCGGAGGGAGTTGCCGTGCGCGGTGATCATGACGGTCTTGCCCGAGGCGAGGTCCGGCTTGATGTCGGACTCCCAGTACGGAAGCATCCGCTCGATGACGAGCTTCAGCGACTCGGTGCGGGGCAGGGCGTCGCCGAGGTCGGCGTAGCGCTCGTCGTGCGCCTGCGAGTACTGGTCGTCGTCGTCGAGCGGGGGCGGCGGCACGTCGAAGGAGCGGCGCCAGGTCTGGAACTGCTCGGGGCCGTACTCGGCGAGGGTCTGCGCCTTGTCCTTGCCCTGCAGGGCGCCGTAGTGGCGCTCGTTGAGGCGCCAGGAGCGCTTGACGTCGATCCACAGGCGGTCGGCGACCTCGAGGGCGATGTTGGCGGTCTGGATCGCACGCGTCTGGCGCGACGTGTAGACGATGTCGGGGTGCAGGCCCGCCTCGGTCAGCAGCTCGCCGGCGCGGGTGGCCTCCGCGACTCCCTGCTCGGTCAGGCGCACGTCGACCCAGCCGGTGAAGAGGTTCTTCTGGTTCCACTCGCTGTTGCCGTGGCGCACGAGGATGAGGGTGTAGGTCTCGGACATGCGTCCAGCTTAGAGGCGGCCCCCTCGCCCGCGGATACGCTGGAGAGCATGCCCATCGGAGCCGTCACCCGCGGAACGACGGGCACGAACCGCCTCCGCCGGGTCGACCGCCGGCTCGCCGAGCTGCCCGTCCTGCGCAGCACCGCCTCCCCGCTCGTCGTCGATCTCGGCTTCGGGGCGAGCGCGGTCACCACGCTCGAGCTGCACCGCCGGCTCGTCCGGGCCGCGCCCGACGTCGAGGTGCTCGGCCTCGAGATCGAGCCCGCACGGGTCGACACCGCTCGGCGCCAGCTCGCCCGGGTGAGGGAGGGCGGCACGCCGTTCCCCGCGGACGCGCGCGTGCGCTTCGAGCGCGGCGGCTTCGAGGTTCCCCTGCCCGCGGGGCGGCGGGCGGGCGTCATCCGCGCCTTCAACGTGCTCCGCCAGTACGACGAGGACGCGGTGGAGGGAGCCTGGGCGACTATGACGGACCGCCTGCAGCCCGACGGCGTCCTGGTCGAGGGCACCTGCGACGAGATCGGCCGCATCTGCACCTGGATCGAGGTCGGCCGGGAGGGCCCGCGCTCGCTGACCCTCTCGCTCCGGCTCGCGGCGATCCCCTCGCCGATGACGGCGGCCGAGCGCCTGCCGAAGGCCCTCATCCACCGCAACGTGCCCGGCGAGGGCGTGCACGCCTTCCTCGCCGCCCTCGAGCGGGCGTGGACGCTGAACGCCCCTCTCGCCGTCTACAGTCCGGGTCAGCGCTGGATCGCGGCGGTCCGGGACCTCCGGCCGGAGTGGCCGGTCCTCGGCGGGCCGCGGCGCTGGCGCCTGGGCGAGGTGACGGTCGCGTGGGAGGCGGTCGCCCCCTCCTCCTGAGCGCCGGGCCTGAGCGCCGGGCCTGAGCGCCGGGCCTGAGCACCGGACCTCCTGAGCCCTAGGCGAGCGGGGGCAGGGCGGCCCGCGCCTCGGCGGGAGCGGCGCCGGTCGCCGTGAGCAGGTCGACGACGAGCGGGCGGAGCAGGACGAGCACCGTCTTCTCGGCGAGGCGCGCCTCCGGGATCAGCCGCTGGGGGTCGAGCGTGGTCGCGAGCAGCACGAGGTCCTGACGCGCCAGGGCGAGCACCGACGGATCGGCGACCGCGCGGCCGAGCAGCGCGATGCCCGGGCCGAGGGCGGCGACCGCTCCGGCGAGCGCCGGCCGCGGGGCGCCGTCCCCGACGAGGAAGTCGGTGCGGCGCGCGACGATGCGCAGATTCCGGGTCGCGAGGTCCAGCGCGGACAGCATCACGGCCTGGCGGGAGAGCTCGCCGCGGTGCCGACGGACGAACGGCGAGATCCGGGCGACGCCGGTCGCGGAGTCGAGCGCCGCGATCCAGCCGTCGATGACCGGCTGCGTCCCGCGGATCCGCTCGAGGGCTGCGGTGGACGCCGAGGAGTCGCCCCGGCGGAGCGCCTCGGCCAGCTCCTCCACGGTCCGGCTGAGCGCGGTGAAGAGCCGGTGTGCCTCGGCCCGCGCCGTGCGCAGCGGCGGGCGGGGCACGATCGCCGTGCAGAGCAGCGCCGCGAGCCCGCCGATCAGGCCGTCGACGCTCCGGGTGAAGACGCCTCCGTCCGGCGCAGGGAGGACCATCACCAGCATCGCCTGGGTCCCGGCGGCCACGGCGAACCCCGGCGAGGGCGAGAGGGCCCGGCCGAGCGTGAAGACGACGGCGAGGACGACGGCGAGCTGCCAGACGCCGCTCCCCCACAGCAGGAGCAGGACCTCGCTGGCCGTGATGCCGATGAGCATCCCCGTCGCTGTCTCGGCCACCTGCTTGGGGCGGGTGTCGCGCGCGATGCCGAGGCTCGAGATCGTGGCCGTCAGCGCCAGCACCGGCGCGGGGTGCCCGAGGACGAAGTGCGCGACGGAGTAGGCGAGGGTCGCCGCGAGCACGATCTGCAGCACGGCGGGGAGCGACGCCCCCGCGCGGGCGAGGGCGCGCGCGGGACTCAGCTCGGGGGTCCGGACGAGACCGCGCAGCCGCTCGGCCGCCCGGCCCCGCTCGGCGGGACGTGCGGCCACCACGGCGTGGCCTACCTGGTCGTCGCCCCGAGGCGGGGCAGGCGGGGCACTCCCGCCTCCGCTCCGGCTCCGGGCGGGACCACGACCTCCTGGGCCGCGGCCACGCGCGAGTCGCCGGCCAGCACGGTCAGCTCGAGATCCACCGGGACGCTCCGCTTGACGACCGCGAGAGCGACCGGTCCGTCCTCGTAGTGCCAGGCGCTGGAGGTGACCGTGCCGACGTCGACCGGCTCGCCGCCCTTGAGCGCCGTGACGACGTCGCCGTGGGCGGGGAGGACCGAGTCGGAGCCGTCGAGCTGCAGCAGGACCAGGCGCCGGGGCGGGTGGCCGAGATTGTGCACCTTCGCCACCGTCTCCTGGCCCCGGTAGCAGCCCTTGGCGAGGTGCACGCTCGAGCGGAGGAGGTCGAGCTCGTGCGGGATGGACCGCTCGTCGACCTCGGTCGCGTGACGCGGGCGCCAGGCGGCGATGCGCAGCGCCTCGAGGGCGTCGACTCCCGCGAGGGCCACTCCCACCCCGACGGCCGTCTCCGCGAGGGCCTCGAGGGCCGCTCGCGGGACCAGGACCTCGCGGAGCTCCCAGGAGCCCCCGGGGTGCTCTGTGGTCAGCGCGTACTGCCAGCCGCCCGGCTGGACCTGCGACCACGGGTCGCTCCAGACGACGGGCTCCTCGGCCAGGGACAGGGCGAGCGTCAGGGCCGGCCCGTCGCCGAGGGCGGCGAGGGTCGCGAAGTCGTCGGTGCGGTCGGCGACCTCGACGCGGAGCATGAAGCGCATCCGGTCGAGCCAGGCGGCCAGGCCGGCCGTCTCGTCGCGGTCGAGCAGGAGCCAGGCGGTCTCGCCGTCGTCGACGAGGCGGATGACGTGCTCGATCCGGCCGGTCGGGTCGAGCAGGAGCGTCTCGGCGGACGCGCCGGGAGCGAGGCGCGAGACGGCCTGGCTGGTGAGCGAGTCGATCCAGGTGAGGCGGTCCGGCCCCGTGACGGTCACGACGCCGCGGCCGGAGAGGTCGACGAGCGCGGTGCCCGCGGCGAGAGCGCGCTGCTCGAGGAAGGGCTCGCCGTAGTGGGCGGCGACGCCGGGCTCGGCGACGCTCGTCGTCGCGACGGCGCCCGGGGCGGCCAGGAGCGGGGAGGGCGCGTCAGTCGACACGGGCGAGCCGTCCGGAGGAGTGGGTCCGCAGGCCCTGGCCGAGCGCGGCGATGTCCCACGCCCAGAGCAGGTGGTCGTCGACCAGGCCGTAGAGGCGCGTGGCGGCGGCGTAGTCCTTCGCCGCGGCGGTGCGCATCACCGCGTCGGTCGCGAGGTCGATCCGCGGCCCCTTGACCTGACCGAGGTAGAGCTCGCTGACCCCGTCCGGGTGCACGAGCGAGACCTCGATGTCGAACCCGCCGGCGGCGTTGCGCAGAGTCTCGACGGACTCCGCGTCGGGGAAGGCGGGTGCGCCGCGGCCGGGCAGCATTCCAGGGCCGGCGTCGGAGTCGGTCAGCGCGCGGCTGAGGCGCCAGTAGCCCGTCTCGGTGACCAGGGGCCGGGGCGCCTCCTCGGCGCCCTCCTCGATCAGCCACGTGTAGGAGTTGTAGTTGAGGTACGGGAGGCCGTCGTAGCTGAAGCTGATGCGATGGCCGAACTCGGCCTGGACGGAGTCGTCGCCGATCGTGTAGTCGATGACGCCCGAGCCCTCCCAGACGCCGAGAAGCCAGGACAGGGGGACGAGCTCGGGCGGCAGGCCCGACGGAAGCGAGATCACTCGGGCTCCGGCGGCGGCTAGCGCTGGCCGCGGTAGAGCTTGTAGACGACCACGCCGGAGACCCACGCGATGGCGAGGGAGGCGAGCCCGAGCAGACCGAGGTAGAAGAGTTCCAGGGCGAGAAGCATGCGCTCATCCTACCCGCCGCCTCCGACGCAGGGGCGGGGCGGACGCGGCCGCTCAGGCGGTGCGGATCCGGGCGCTCGGGACGGGAGGGCGCGACTGCTCAGGCGGGGAGGAGGAGGGCGATCCCGCTCGCGACCGCGACCACGGCCATCGCTCCGACGATGCTCGTCATCGCGCGGAGGAGGTACCCCTCGGCGCGGGCCACGGCGAGCTGCACCGCGAAGGTCGCGAGCACGCAGCCGCCGAACGTCAGCGCGAGCCAGAGCTGCCGGGACTCCGGAGCGGCGATCGCCAGCGTCAGCACGGAGCCCGCGAGTGCGAGCGCCCAGACGACTCCGATGCCCACCCGATCCCTGCCCATCCGACAATTGTGCCCCAGGCGGACGCCCCTCCCGGCCCGCCGCTAGTATTGCGGGCAGACCAGTTCTGGAGGATCCGTGGCGCAGTTGTTGATACTGACCTCGGCGGGAGGCGCCGAGGTGCTCCCCGCACTGGGGCTCCTCAGCCACCGGACCCGGCAGATCCCCGCGGAGCCCGCCCAGCTCGTGAACGCCCCGAGCTGCGATCTGATCCTGGTCGACGCGCGGCAGGACCTCGCCAGCGCCAAGTCGCTCTGCAAGATCCTCACGACCACGGGCATCAACGTCCCCCTCATCCTGATCCTCACAGAGGGCGGGCTCACGGCCGTCTCGGCCGACTGGGGCGTCAACGACGTCATCCTCGACTCGGCCGGCCCCGCCGAGGTCGACGCCCGCATCCGCCTGGTGATCGGCCGGCTGGCGCAGGAGCAGTCGACCTCGCGCATCCAGGCGTCGGGCGTCGTGATCGACGAGGCCAGCTACTCCGCCAAGGTGCACGGGCGCCCGCTCGACCTCACCTTCAAGGAGTTCGAGCTCCTCCGCTTCTTCGCCACGCACCCCTCGCGCGTCTTCACCCGCGAGCAGCTGCTGAGCGAGGTGTGGGGCTACGACTACTTCGGCGGCACCCGCACGGTCGACGTGCACGTGCGGCGCCTCCGCGCGAAGCTCGGCGACCTGGAGTCGCTGATCGGCACGGTCCGCAACGTCGGATACCGCTTCAACGTGTACGAAGAGGACAATGAGCGAGTCGCTCAACCTGTCCGTTGAGGACCTGGCCGATCCCGCGGTGGCGGCCGGCCTCGAGCACCTGATCGGGCGCGCCGCCTGGTTCGACCACCAGCCCCCCTTCAGCGACCAGACACTCGTCGACGCCCGGGCCGGCTCGCGCACCCTCCTCGTGGGGCTGCGCGCGGACGTGGTCGTGGCGGCGGCGATCCTCGGGCAGGGCGAGCTGGAGTTCGTCGTCGATCCGGAGTGGCGCGGGGTCGGCTTCGGCACCGCGACCCTGGAGCAGGTCCTCGCGAGCGGCCGGACGGGCCTGCTCGCCTGGGCGCACGGCGACCACCCCGCCGCCCGGGCCCTCGCGGCCTCCCACGGCTTCGCCCCGGTGCGCACCCTCCTGCACCTCGAGCTCGAGCCGCTCGCCGCCCCCGAGGTCCGCGTCCCCGAGGGCGTCGTCCTCTCGGACGCCCGCGACCTCGCTCCGGCCGAGTGGATCGCCCTGAACGCGCGGATCTTCGCCGCGCACCCCGAGCAGGGGCGGATGACGGAGGAGGACCTGGCGGCCCGCCGCGCCGAGCCGTGGTTCGACGAGGGCGACTTCCTCCTGCTCCGCGACGCCGACGGCACGCTCCTCGGCTACGACTGGCTCAAGATCGAGCCCGGATCGACGACCGGCGAGATCTACGTCCTCGGGGTCGCCCCCGAGGCGGCCGGACGGGGACTCGGCCGCACCCTGCTGAACGCCGGGCTCGCGCGGATGCTCGAGCGCGGCTGCACCACGGCCGACCTCTACGTCGAGGCCGAGAACCGGTCGGCGGTGGCGCTCTACCGCTCGCTGGGGTTCACGGACGCCTCCGTCGACGTGCAGTACCTGCAGCGCGCCGCGCCGCTGCGCTGAGCCGGCACTCCTCCACAGGGCCTCACCCGGCCCCTTTCATCCGGCATTCACGAGCGGCGGCGCGGAGCGGACGGACGCGGTGCCAGGATGGTCGCATGGACGGCGACAACCTGCTTCTCGAAGACGGTCTCAGCGATGACCTCGACGACGACTTCGACGACGAGGAGGAGCACTCGGACCCGCTCCTCCCCGACAACCGCTACCTCGACCGGGAGCTGAGCTGGCTCGCGTTCAACCAGCGCGTGCTCGAGCTCGCGGAGGATCCGCTGGTTCCGGCGCTCGAGCGGGCGAACTTCCTGGCGATCTTCTCGTCCAACCTCGACGAGTTCTTCATGGTCCGGGTCGCCGGCCTCAAGCGCCGCATCCTCACGGGGCTCGCCCTGCCGACGAACATCGGCCGCGTGCCGGTCGACGTGCTGACCGACATCTCGGAGAAGGCGCACCTGCTGCAGCAGCGCCACTCCCGAGCGTTCAAGGAGCTCGTCGAGCCCGCCCTGCGCGACGGCGGCATCGACCTTGTCCGCTGGGACGAGCTGAGCGACGCCGAGCGCACCGTGCTGGACGACTACTTCTCGGCCCAGGTGTTCCCGGTGCTGATGCCGCTCGCGGTCGACCCGGCGCACCCGTTCCCCTACATCTCCGGCCTCTCGCTCAACCTCTCGGTGCGGGTGCGGAACCCGAAGACGCAGAAGGTCGAGTTCGCGCGCCTCAAGGTGCCGCAGATGCTCCCCCGCTTCGTGCGGATCGCCGGAGTCGCGGCGCCGGGCGAGCCGATGCGGTTCATCTCGCTCGAGGACCTGATCGCCAACCAGCTGGACGACCTGTTCCCCGGCATGGAGATCCTCGACCACCACGTGTTCCGGGTGACGCGCAACGAGGACGTCGAGGTCGACGAGGACGAGACCGAGAACCTGATCAAGGCCCTCGAGAAGGAGCTGCTGCGCCGCCGGTTCGGCCCGCCCATCCGCCTCGAGGTCACCGACGACATGGACGACGAGACGCTGGGCCTGCTGGTCCGCGAGCTCGACATCACGACGCAGGAGGTCTACAAGCTCCCGGCCCCGCTCGACCTCAGCGGGCTCTTCAGCCTGCAGAAGATCGACCGCCCGGACCTGAAGTACCCCAATCACGTCCCGACGACAGCGGTGCAGCTCTCGCCCAGCGAGCCCAACCAGCGGCAGGACGTCTTCAAGGCCGTCTCCCGCGGCGACGTGCTCCTTCACCACCCCTACGAGTCCTTCGCGACGAGCGTGCAGTCGTTCCTCGAGCAGGCGGCGGCCGATCCGGACGTGCTCGCGATCAAGCAGACGCTCTACCGCACCTCCGGCGACTCCCCCATCGTCGAGGCGCTCATCGACGCGGCCGAGTCGGGGAAGCAGGTGCTCGCCCTGGTCGAGATCAAGGCGCGCTTCGACGAGCAGGCGAACATCTCGTGGGCGCGCAAGCTCGAGAAGGCGGGCGTGCACGTGGTCTACGGGCTCGTCGGGCTGAAGACCCACTGCAAGCTCGCGCTCGTCATCCGCCAGGAGAAGGGCGGAGTGCTCCGCCACTACTCCCACATCGGCACCGGCAACTACAACCCGAAGACCTCGCGCATCTACGAGGACCTCGGACTCCTGACGGCCGACCCCGAGGTCGGCAAGGACCTCACGCGTCTGTTCAACGAGCTCTCGGGCTACGCGATCGAGAAGAAGTTCAAGCGCCTGCTCGTCGCGCCGCGCCACCTGCGGAAGGGCCTGCTCAAGCGGATCGCCGCCGAGACCGAGAACGCCCGCGCGGGGCGCCCCTCGGGCATCCGGATCAAGGTCAACTCGATCGTCGACGAGTCCGTGATCGACGCGCTCTACCGCGCCAGCCAGGCCGGCGTGCCGGTCGACGTGTGGGTGCGCGGCATCTGCGGGCTGAAGCCCGGCCAGGAGGGGCTCTCCGAGACCATCCGCGTGCGCTCGATCCTCGGCCGCTACCTCGAGCACTCCCGCATCTTCAGCTTCGTCAACGGCGGCGAGCCGGACGTCTTCATCGGCAGCGCCGACATGATGCACCGCAACCTCGACCGCCGCGTCGAGGCTCTGGTGCGGATCGTCGAGCCGGCGCACCTCAGCGAGATCGACGACATGTTCGAGCGGGCGATGGACGAGCGGACCGCCTCCTGGTGGCTCGGCCCGGACGGCGACTGGACGCGGCACCACCTCGACGAGGAGGGCGCTCCGCTCGCCGACCTCCAGAACCAGCTGATGCAGCACATCACCCATCGCAAGCGCGCGGCGACACGGTCCGCCAACCGGGCCTCCAGCCGCTGACGCCCGTGACGGGCACCGTCTACGCAGCAGGAGCGGTGTGCTGGCGGATCATCGAGGGCCGCCCGCACATCCTCGTGATCCACCGGCCGCACCGCCGGGACGTCAGCCTGCCCAAGGGCAAGGTCGACGCGGGCGAGTCCCTCCCGGAGACCGCGGTCCGCGAGATCCGCGAGGAGACCGGGCTCTCGGTGGCGCTCGGGGTGCCGCTGGGGTGCACCGAGTACACGCTGCCGAGCGGGCGCCCGAAGGCCGTCTACTACTGGGCGGCGCAGGTGACCGAGAAGGCCGTCCTGGCGTCCGACTTCCTCCCGAACGACGAGGTCGAGGCGCTCGAGTGGGTGACGCTCAAGCGGGCCCGGAGCTACCTGACCTATCCGCACGACGTGACGATCGTCGACGAGTTCGCCCGGATCGCCGCACGCGGTGCGCTCGAGACCTTCGCGATCGTGGTCCTGCGGCACGCGAAGGCGGTGCCCGCCTCCTCCTGGGACGGCCGCGACTCCACCCGCCGCCTCACCGGGCGCGGCCGGGTCGAGGCCGCGGCCGCCGCTCAGGCCGTGGCCGCCTGGCGCCCGCGCCGCCTCGTCTCGAGCACCGCCAAGCGCTGCCGGTCGACCATCGCCCCGCTGTCCGGTCTGGTCAGGAAGCCGGTCAAGCTGCGCGACGACCTCAGCCAGGAGGCGCACGAGCAGGGCACCGCCGACGTCCGCGCCCTCGTCGGCAAGCGGGTCCGCGCCCGCCGCACCGCCGTCCTCTGCAGCCACCGGCCGGTGATCCCCGAGATCCTGCGCGAGATCGCCCTCGCCACGGCGACCCCTCTCGGCGCCTACCTCGACGAGGCGGCAGCGCTCCCGACCGGCGGCTTCGCCGTGGTGCACCTCTCCACCGGGCACCCCGGCTCCGGCATCGTCGCGATCGAGACGCACACGCCGCTGGCCTGACCCGCCCGGGCGCTGCGCGACCGGCTCGACGGGTCCCTCCGGACCGGGCCGGTCGCGCCGCCGGGACCCGCCCGACGCACCGCGCCTTCCCCGCCGCCCCGTCGCTCCGCAATCCCCGAGGCGGACCCGTTCACCGCGCGTTCACCGAGCGGTCGGTGCCAGGACACGACCCCTCCGTACTCTCGCTCGCGGGCTGCACCAGGCCCTGTTCTGTTTTCCACGCTTTCCTACCCGAAAGGGATACTTGTGAGATTCTCGCGTCTCGGCCAGGCGGCCGTCGTCGCCGCCGTCGCAGCGATCACGCTGACCTCCTGCGCTGCCAACGAGGCACCGGCCGCAGGCGGCAGCTCCGGCTCCGCCACCACCTCCACGCTCTCCGGCACCATCACCGGGATCGGCTCGTCCGCTCAGGGCACCGCGCAGACCACCTGGGCCGCCGCGTTCCAGACCGCGAACCCCGAGGTCACGGTCAACTACGACCCGCAGGGCTCCGGCGCCGGCCGCACCAACTTCATCGACGGCGCCGCCGACTACGCCGGCTCCGACTCCGCGCTCAAGGACGAGGAGCTCGCGGGCACCTTCGCCGCCTGCGCCCCCGACACCAAGGCGATCGACCTCCCGGTCTACATCTCGCCGATCGCGGTCATCTTCAACGTGGAGGGCGTCGACGAGCTCAAGCTCGACGCGGCCACCATCGCGGGCATCTTCAAGGGCACCATCACCTCCTGGGACGCCCCGGAGATCAAGGCCCTGAACCCCGACGCGACCCTCCCGTCGGCGAACATCACCTCCGTGCACCGCTCGGACGACTCGGGCACCACGCAGAACTTCACCGACTACCTCGCGGCCACCGCGAGCGACGTCTGGGACGCTCCCGCCGCGCAGACCTTCCCGTACCAGAGCGGTGACGGCGCCAAGGGCACCTCGGGTGTCGTCGACGCGGTCAAGAACGGCACCAACACGATCGGCTACGCCGACGAGTCCGGCGCCCAGGGCATGGACATGGCCCAGCTGAAGGTCGGCGACGCGTTCTCGACCATCTCGGCCGACGGAGCCGCGGCGGTCGTCGCCGCCTCGCCCATCGCCGACGGCCGCGAGGACAACGACCTCGCGATCAAGATCGACCGCACCGGCACCGAGGCGGACGCCTGGCCGATGGTCCTGGTCAGCTACCTCATCGTGTGCCAGGAGTACGCGGACGCCGACAAGGGCGAGGTCGTCAAGTCCTTCGCCTCCTACGTCGCGAGCGAGGAGGGCCAGGAGGCCGCCGCCGCTCAGGCCGGCTCCGCTCCCCTGAGCTCCGAGCTCGCCTCGACCGTCGCCACCGCGATCGAGTCGATCAAGTAGTCCCACCGGCAGGGCCCGTCTCGCAGCACGATCCGCGGGACGGGCCCCGCCTGTGCCGGGCTCGACCCACCGGACGCCCCTCCGAGCCCTAGCATCTCCCTGTGCGCCCCGCCGAACCCCCTCGTCTGAAGAGAGTCCCCTGGAATGGCAACTGAGACCGTCGTCCGCCCGAAGGCGAAGGTGCGTGTCGGAGATCGGGTCTTCTCGATCTCGACCGTCGCCGCCGGCTCCCTCATCCTCCTCGTCCTCGCCGCCGTCGCGATCTTCCTCATCGCGCAGTCGATCCCCGCGTTCACCGCGCCGGCCGGCAGCCTCCCCGGCGACGCGACGAGCTTCTGGGCCTACGTCGGCCCCCTGGTGTTCGGCACGGTCTGGTCGGCGGTGATCGCCCTGGTGATCGCCCTGCCGCTCTCGATCGCGATCGCCCTCTTCATCTCGCACTACGCGCCGCGCCGCATCGCGATGGCCCTCGGCTACGTGGTCGACCTCCTCGCCGCCGTCCCCTCGGTGGTCTTCGGCCTCTGGGGCGCGACCGTGCTGGCGCCGATGGTGCAGCCCTTCTACCTCTTCCTCAACGTGAACATCGGCTGGTTCCCGCTCTTCGGCGGCCAGGCGTCGGGCACCGGCAAGACGATCCTCACCGCCTCGGTGGTGCTGGCCGTCATGGTCATCCCGATCATCACCGCGGTCTGCCGCGAGATCTTCCTCCAGGCCCCGCGCCTGCACGAGGAGGCGGCGCTCGCGCTCGGCGCGACCCGCTGGGAGATGATCCGCATGGCCGTCCTGCCCTTCGGCGCCCCGGGCATCGTCTCGGCCGCCATGCTCGGCCTCGGCCGGGCCCTCGGCGAGACGCTCGCCGTCGCGATGGTGCTCTCGCCCGCGACGGTCGTCTCCTTCCTCCTGCTCACCTCGCAGAACTCGAACACCATCGCCGCGAACATCGCGCTGCAGTTCCCGGAGGCGAGCGGAGTCGGCGTCAACGTCCTCGTCGCCTCGGGCCTCATCCTCTTCGTCATCACCCTCGTCGTGAACTCGGTCGCGCGGTTCATCGTCAACCGCCGCAAGGCCTTCTCGGGAGCCAACTGATGTCCGCCGCCACCTCGTCGATGCCCTTCTCGCTGCAGGCGGGCAAGCTGCCCAAGGGCACCCCCTGGATGCTGCTCGTCGGCAGCTGGGTCGTGTTCGCCGCCGTCTTCCTGATCCTCCAGGCGGCCGGCATGATGAACGACTTCAGCCTCGTCGGCGCGATCTTCTGGGGCACCGTCCTCTTCGACGTCGCCATCTACGTGGTCTCGCGCCTGGTCGAGGGCGGCCGCAAGGCTGTCGACCGCCTCGTGACCTCGCTGGTCGCGACCGCGTTCATCATCGCGCTGCTCCCGCTGATCTCCCTGCTCTACACGGTCGTCTCCAACGGAGTCGCGCGGTTCGATCCGCTCTTCTTCTCCTCGTCGATGCGCAACGTCATCGACGCGGGCGGCGGCGCCCTCCACGCGATCATCGGCACGCTCGAGATCACGGCCATGGCCGCGCTGATCTCGGTGCCGATCGGCCTGCTCACCTCGATCTACCTCGTCGAGTACGGCCGCGGCCACCTCGCCCGGGCGATCACCTTCTTCGTCGACGTGATGACGGGCATCCCCTCCATCGTCGCGGGCCTGTTCGCCTACGCGCTCTTCGCGCTGCTCCTCGGGCCCGGCGTCCGGATGGGCTTCGCCGGCTCGATCGCCCTCGCCGTGCTGATGATCCCCGTGGTCGTCCGCTCGTCGGAGGAGATGCTGAAGCTGGTCCCGAACGAGCTGCGCGAGGCGTCCTACGCCCTGGGCGTGCCGAAGTGGCTGACCATCGTCAAGATCGTGCTGCCGACCTCCATCGCCGGCATCACGACGGGCATCACCCTCGCGATCGCCCGCGTCATCGGCGAGACCGCCCCGCTGCTCATCGTCGCCGGCTTCACCGCGTCGATGAACTACGACCTCTTCAGCGAGCGGATGATGACCCTCCCGGTCTTCGTCTACACGCAGTACGCGAACCAGGGCCCCGACGCCGAGGCGTTCCTCAACCGGGCCTGGACCGGCGCGCTGGCCCTCATCCTGATCGTCATGGCGCTGAACCTGGTCGCCCGCCTGATCGCGAAGATCTTCGCCCCCAAGCTCGGCCGCTGACACCCACCACTCGGCTCCGGCCGGAATCCCCGAAGGAAGCAATGTCCAAGCGCATCGAGGTCAACGACCTCAACGTCTACTACAGCCAGTTCCTCGCGGTGGAGGGCGTCTCGCTCGCCATCGAGCCCCGCACGGTCACCGCCTTCATCGGCCCGTCCGGCTGCGGCAAGTCGACCTTCCTCCGCACGCTCAACCGCATGCACGAGGTCATCCCCGGCGCGCATGTCGAGGGCGAGGTCCTGATCGACGGCAACAACCTGTACGGCCCGGGCGTCGACCCGGTGCAGGTCCGCCGGCAGGTGGGCATGGTCTTCCAGCGCCCCAACCCGTTCCCGACGATGTCCATCCGGGACAACGTGCTGGCCGGCGTGAAGCTCAACAACCGCCGCATCTCGAAGTCGGACGCGGACGCGCTCGTCGAGCGCTCGCTCCAGGGCGCGAACCTCTGGAACGAGGTGAAGGACCGCCTCGACAAGCCGGGCTCCGGTCTCTCCGGCGGCCAGCAGCAGCGTCTGTGCATCGCCCGCGCGATCGCCGTCTCTCCCGACGTCCTCCTGATGGACGAGCCCTGCTCCGCCCTCGACCCGATCTCGACCCTCGCGATCGAGGACCTCATCGAGGAGCTCAAGAACGACTACACGATCGTCATCGTGACCCACAACATGCAGCAGGCCTCGCGCGTCTCGGACCGCACCGCGTTCTTCAACATCGCGGGCACCGGCAAGCCGGGCAAGCTCATCGAGTACGACGACACCGCGACGATGTTCTCGCGGCCGTCCGTCCAGGCGACCGAGGACTACGTCTCGGGCCGCTTCGGCTGATCCGCCGCAGACGAGAGCGAGCCGCGTCCCTCCGGGGTCGCGGCTCGCTCTCGTTCCACCGCGTTCCCTCCGGGAACGAGAAGAGCCGCACTCCGTCATGGGAGTGCGGCTCTTCTCGTGCTCGGGCCGTCAGGCGATGTCGATCGCCAGTATCGGATCGGTGGTCGGAGTCGGCGAGCCGCCGGCGTCCTCGACCGTCACGGCGACGACTCCGCCCTCGGTCAGGCTCCCCTCGAGCGGGGCCACGGTGCTGCCCTCTCCCCCGTCGAACGTCCCTGCGGCGACCGGACCGGATGAGCCGATGTACCAGAGCTCGTAGGTCTTGTCCTCCGGCAGCGGCGCCAGGTCGTCCACCACGAGGGCGGAGCGGCCGAGCGAGCTCGACCAGACCAGCGTCGCCTGCTCGCCGGTGGCGACCGTGCCGGTCGTCTCCTGCGCGTCGGGGGCGCTGCGGATCTGCTCCAGAGCCGTCTGCTGCTGCGTCTGGCCGGGGCCGGACGAGAGCAGCGGCGGAAGGGTCACTCCGCCGACCACGATCACCGCGGCGGCCGCGGCCGCCGAGAGGTAGACCGCGGGGCGGGCGAACCAGCGGCTCCGGGCGCGGTTCGCGGCGCTGCCGCCACCGTCCCGGCGAGCCGTCGGACCGCTCCGCTCGCCCTCGGAGGCGACGGGGACCAGACGGGGCGCGGCGGGCGCCTCGTGGTCCTCGTCGGGCTCCTCCAGCGGCAGCTGCGGAGTGGTGGCGATGAGCGCCATCAGGTCGGCCTTGAAGCCCGGCGAGGGCTCCACGGCGGGTGCGTCGGCGACCAGCGCCTCCGCCACCTCGGCGAACGCGTCGGCCTCGCAGCGCGCCTCCGGGTGCTCGGAGAGGAAGCGCTCGTAGCGCTCCTGCTCCTCGGGCGTCAGGATGCCCAGTGCGTGACCCGCCGCGAGATCGCGCGGGTCTTCCATCCCGTCGGGGAGTCGCACATCGTTCACAGGGCCACCCCCATCTCTTCTCGAAGTCTGATCATTCCGTCACGCAGGCGTGTCTTGACGGTTCCCACGGGGCACTGCAGGATCCCCGCGATCTCGCTGTGCGAGTATCCGCCGTAGTAAGCGAGCTGCAGCGCCTGCCGCTGCAGTTCCGTCAGGCGGCCCATGGCGGCCGCGACCTTCTCGTGCTCGAGGGACACCTCCGCCTGCTCGGAGACCTGGTCGTAGTCGCGTCCGAGGTCTCGGATTCCGATGCGCATGTCCCGATCACGGCCGGCTTGAGCCGCGCGGACCCTGTCGATGGCCCTGCGGTGTGCCATCGTGAGGATCCAGGTCGTCGCGCTTCCTTTATTCGGAGCGAAACGCCCAGCGGTTTGCCAGATCTCGAGGAAGACCTCCTGGGCCACCTCCTCGGACTGGGAGCGGTCGACGAGGACGCGGATGATCAGGCCGAGGACCCGGCCGGCCATCTGGTCGTAGAGCGCGGCGAACGCGGCCTGCTCTCCCCCGGCGATGCGCTCGAGGAGGACAGCCGCCTCCGCAGTGGTGTCGTCCGTCATCAGCCCCGCCTCGCCCGCGCCCGGGCTGAAAGATTCCGCGTCATCCAGAAGGCTGTCACGGCCAGGCCTGCAACGACGACCGACACCTCGATCGGATGCGTCACGAATCGGACATCCAGCGCCAACGTGCCGATCGGCACGAGCGCGGGGTCGCCCAGCCGGGGGGCCAGCCAGAGCGAGATCACGGCCACCGCCGCAGCGGTGATGCCCGGATAGCTGCGCGGGCGGATGAGGACCCAGAGCCCGGCGAGCACGTCGAGGACCGCGAGGACGCGCATCACCGTGCCCTGCGAGAGCGAGACCCCCGCGGCGAACTGGGCGCCCTCCGCGTCGTCGACGCTCGGGGCGGCGAGGAGGTAGAGGGCGGCGACGACCAGCAGCCCCGCCCCCGCCCAGACGCGCGCGCCGATCCGGAGAGCTCTGCTGTTCTTCATTCCGCTGGCGCCTGTCTATGGGGACTCGGGCGAGGATCGACTCCTCCTGGGCCCTCGCCTCGCGCACCGTGGCGGCGATGCGAGCAGAGAAGGGGCCGGACCGCAGGAACGCCTCTCGGCGCGAGGCCGCTCGAAGCGGCTATAAGTGGAGCCCGGGGTTACTGCGATCCGGCTTCCGCCAGTCTACCAAAGGCCTCCGCGGTGGCGGCGAGCGGCGTTCGCAGTGGGTGAACGCGGGTTGCGCGTCACTCCAGGGAGTCGCTCCGCCACAGCCGCGCGCAGCTCACGAGCTCGGCCGCGGTGGTCGAGAGGCGCAGGGCGCGGGTGGTCAGCTCGCTCGCCCGGACGGGGTTCACCGGCTCCACGTCGTCGGCGACCGAGACGGCTCCGGAGGCGCTCACGCGGCAGAACGCCGCGGCGCGGTCCAGTGCCACCGCGAAGTCGCCGTCGAAGACGCCGCGGAGGATCCGGTCGGCCAGCTCGGTGATCTCGGCCGGCCCCGTGGGAGTGCTGGCTCCGGCGACCACCGGGTCGATCGTGGCGGACAGTTCGACTCCGCGCTGGTAGAGGAAGCTCGTGCTCTCCGGGTCCTGCCGGATGACCAGCCGCAGCAGGTAGATCCGCCAGAGGGCGCCCGGCAGGCTCGCCGCGCTGGAGCGCGCCCAGAGCTCGGCCAGCGCGTCGATGCCGTTGTGGTCGGTGTACTCGACCAGGCGGTCGATGACCACCGGGTCGGGGTCGTTCCGGACACGGCTCAGCAGCGCGATCGCGGTCTCGTGGGCGACGCGGCTGATCTGCGCCGGGTCCTCTCCTCCCTGGAACGCCTCGAAGACGTGGGAGGGGAACTTGGTCGGCTTGTGGAAGCCGTCTGTCATGGGGCCGCCTTCCGCGGTCGTGCGCGCGGACGCTCTCGCGCTCGCGCTCCGTAGGGGGTTCGAGGAGGGTAACGCCCGCGGCTGGGCGGGTATGCCCGCGCGGAGGACGCGGTCCGCTCCGGGATCGTCCGCGCTCCGGGCCGCACCTGCTCCGGGCCGCACCTGCTCCGGGGGGCGTCGACGGCCCGCTACCCTGGAGCGCGCGGGCCTCTAGCTCAGTTGGCAGAGCAGCGGACTTTTAATCCGCGGGTCGTCGGTTCGAGCCCGACGGGGCCCACCACACGACCGCCTGGTCGCGCTTTCCGGACAGTGCCAGGGCGCAGCCAGGTCGCCGCACTACCGTGCAGAGGTGCTGACCGTCCTCCGCGTCCTCCTGCGCCGGCCTCGGCTGTGCGAGGCGTGCCGCGTCCGGCCGGCCCGCCGCCGTGACCCGTTCTGCTCGACGGATTGCGCGAAGACGTACTACCTCTACCTCTGACGCCTCGTCCGGGCCGCAGTGCTCCGCGACGACGTCACTCGTGGCAGAGCGACCACACCTCGTCCGGGTAGTCACGGACCTTCTCGCCGACGAGCAGGCGCCAGCGGCCGTCCTGGTGCTCGAGCAGGCGGCCGGTGACGACCTCCGAGAGCCAGTCGGAGTCGATCCGGTACCAGCGGACGAGGCGGACGGTCGTCGCAGTGTGCGAGACGCGAGTCGTCATCGCGGGAGTCCCTTCTCGAGGAGGGAGCGGGGTGCTGGAACCAGCGGAGCGTTCGACGCGCGAACGGGGGGATGACCCGCGCCGGGACGACTCCGTTGTCGACCGGCCGGGAGACTGCGGCGGGCATCCGGCGGACCGGATGCCAGGAACTCTAGACGACCGCGCGGACGGTGTCTGTCCCGTCGCCGGTCACAGCGGAGCGGCTCCGTTCAGCAGGCTCAGGGGTGGACGGTGCAGCCGGCCGAGCGCGTCTGCCGGAACGCGGCCGCTTCGCGGGTGCGGGAGCGGAGCCTCCTCGCGCGGCGGCGGAGGAGCCGCTCGCTCGGGCCGAAGGCTCCGGATTCGAGGAGCTGGCGGAGGGACAGGGTCACCTGCCGGGCCAGACGGGGATCGATGCGGCCGGGGATCCGGATCGCGTCGATGAGGTCGAGGGCGTTGCGCGTGGTGCGGGAGATCGCCATGACGGAACCCTAGGGACGCCGGGGCGCGGTGTGCGCGCCCCGGACGGGGGCGCCGACGGGGACTGATGCTCAGCCCCGGGGCGCCCCGGCGGGATCAGTCGCGCCCGTTGCTGCCGTCGCCACGGCCCGTGGAGGACTGCAGGCGGTCGATGTGCTCGGAGGCCTGGGCCTTGGTGAGGTCGGCGGGCAGGGTCTCGCCCGCCTCGCGCGCGAGGGTGTCGAGGTAGCTGCGTTGCGGGCCGGTCATCGGCTCATCGCCGGTGACCCAGTCGGACGGGTCCTTGCTGGCGCTGGTGTCGCTGCCGTCGTCGGCACGGGCGCCGAGGACGTCGCCCTCGGTCTTGACATCGGGATCGGTGGTGTTGTCATCGCTCATGGTGCGACCGTACGCCCGACCACCGACGCCGACGAGGGCTTGCGGAGCGGGCCCGGGCGCCCCGCTTCACGAGCCGAGCAGCGCGTGCGCGACGGTGAAGATGACCAGCCCGGCCAGGGAGCCCACGACGGTGCCGTTGATCCGGATGAACTGGAGGTCCTTCCCGACCTGCAGCTCGAGCTTCTCGGACGTCTCGCGCGGGTCCCAGCGGTGGATGGTGTCGCCGATGATGCTGGCGATGTCGGTGCGGTAGCGGTCGACCAGGTTGGCCGCGACCGATCCGATCCAGGAGTCGACGGTCGCCGCGAGGCCGGCGTCGGTCGAGAGCCGGCGGCCCAGATCGACCACGATCGACTCGATGCTGCCGCGGAGGGGGCTCGACGGGTCGTCCATCGCGCCGAGGAGGGAGGCCTTCGTCGCCTCCCAGGCGTCCCCGGCGAGCTCGCGGACGCGCGGGCTGTCGAAGGCGCGGTTCTTGATCTCCTCGACCCGGGCGATCAGGTCGGGGTCGGTGCCCAGATCCTGCGCGAGCGTGGCGAGGTAGCCGTCGATCGCGATCCGGAACGGGTGCACCTGGTCCTCGCGCACCGCCGCGACGAAGACGAGCGCCTCGCGGTACAGCCGCTCGTCCACCGCTCGGCTGACCGCGGAGGGCAGCCAGCTCGGCAGGCGGCCGCTGACCATGCGGGTGAAGCTCTGCGGGTTCGCGGTCAGCCACGCCTCCGCCTGCTCCACCAGCGTGTCCACGAGGCGCCGGTGGTGGCCCGCCTCGACCACGCTGCCCACCAGCGAGCCCAGCGGCGGGCCCCACTGCGGGTCGAGGAGGTGGCGCCGCGCCAGCGCCTCGATCACGCGCTGCACGTCGGAGTCGTCCAGCAGGGCGATCGCCGAGCGGACGGCCGCGGCGCTCTCGCCGCCGACCCGGTGCGCGTTCTCCGGCTCGGCGAGCCACAGCCCCGCCCGCCGGGCGATCCCGAAGGAGTCGAGCTTCTCGCGCACGATGGCGCCGCGGAGGAAGTTCTCCTCGACGAACTGCGCGAGGCTCGCGCCGATCTCGTCCTTCTTGGTCGGGATGATCGCGGTGTGCGGGATCGGCAGGCCCAGCGGCCGCCGGAACAGCGCGGTCACGGCGAACCAGTCGGCGAGCGCGCCGACCATCCCGCCCTCGCTCGCGGCCCGGACCCACTGCAGCCACGGGTAGCGCTCCTGCAGGGCGAACGACACGGCGAAGACGACGGCCATCACCACGAGCAGGCCCGTGGCGAGCCGCTTCATCCGGACGAGGGCGACGCGCTTGGCCTCGTCGTCGCGCCCGACGGCCGCGAGGGAGGTCATGACGCGGTGGGGAACCCCTCGTGGCGGATGCCCCACGCGACGGTCCACTCCTCGCCCGGCTCGAGCCAGCGCAGGCCCTGCCCGCTGTTGAACGCCTCTGCCGGAGCGGTCATCGGCTCCACGGCGATCGCGGTCTTCACGTCGTCGCCGTCGGGGAAGATCCGGGTGATGAAGACCTGGATGAAGTTGTGCGAGGCGTCGGCCCAGAGGAGCACGCGGCGGCCGTCCGCGGCGCGGAGGCCGTGCACGCTCTCGCCGTCGACCATCCGGACGTCGGCCCAGGCGTCGTCGAGCTCCAGGTCACCGATGCGGCGGCCGGAGCGGAGGTCCCACTCGGTGCCCTCGACCGGGTTCTGCACGGTGGGGTTGAGGCGCTCGTCGACCTCGATGTGCACCGCCGCGTCGACGGTGATCTCGAGCTCGTCGGTCGGGACGTCGCCGATGGCGAGGAAGGGGTGCGTGCCGATGGCGACGGGCGCCTCGTCGGCTCCGACGTTGACGACGCGGTGGACGACCTTCAGCCCGTCGGCCTGCAGCTCGTAGCGGACCGAGGTCTCGAGGTGGAACGGGTAGCCCGCCTGCGGCACGACCGGCGCGGCCAGCTCGACGAAGGACGGGCCCTGGTCGACGAGGCGGTACGGGGTGCTCACCAGGAGGCCGTGGATGGCGTTGTGGTACTTCGGCTCGGTGATCGCGAGCTGGAGCGTCTCGCCGCGGTGGTGCCAGCGCCCGTCCTTGACGCGGTTGGGCCAGGGCATCAGGACGATGCCCGAGCCGAACGGCGGGACGGTGCTCTCCGGGTAGGAGGCGGTGATCTCCACTCCGTCGACCGAGAGGTGGCGCAGCGCTGCGGCCACCTCCGTCACGACGGCGTGCAGGGTGCGTCCCTCGGCGGTGAGGTCGAGCGAGAACTGGCGCCCGGTGGCGGGGGCGGGGGTGAAGTCGGCCATTCCTCGATTCTACGGACTGACGCGCTCGCCGAGTGTCCGGCAGCGGGTGACCGCGAGCCCCGCCTCCTCCAGAGCGGCGACGACTCCGTCGGCGGCCCCCGCCCCCGTGAGCAGACGGTCGAACTCGTCGGGAGCGGCGACCCGGCCGAGGTCGACCACTCCGAGCTTCGAGGAGTCCGCGACCACGACCCGGCGGGTCGCCGCCTGCAGCATCCGGCGCTTCAGGGTCGCCTCCGGGAGGTTGACGTTGGTGACGCCGGCCTCGGGGTGCACGCCGGTGCAGCCGATGAAGGCGATGTCGGCGCGGATCCGCTCGAGCAGCTCGGACGCGAGCGGCTCGACCAGCGAGTGCTGCAGCGGCCGCAGAGTGCCCCCGGTGACGACGACCGTGAAGCGCGGGATGGCCGGCTCGAGCGCCAGCGCCGTGGAGAGGCCGTTCGTGATCACCGTGACGTCGCGCAGCTCCTCCCGCGCCACGAGCGCGTGCGCGATGGCGAGCGGGGTGGTGCCCACGTCGAGCACGATGCTCTGCCCGGAGGAGACGGAGGCGGCGGCCTCCTCGCCGATCGCGGCCTTCTCGTCGGAGGCGGCGCTCAGGCCCTCCTCGAGCGAGCGCTCACCGGTGGGCCTCGGCGCCGGGATCGCCCCTCCGCGCACCCGCTGGAGGACGCCCTCGCTCGCGAGCAGGGCGAGATCGGAGCGGACCGTGACGACCGAGACCCCGAGCATGTCGGCCATCGGGGCGACCCCGACGAAGCCCGAGCTCTCGGCGGCCAGACGCAGCCGCAGCCGGCGCTCGATCGCCGACGTGGACTCCTGCTCGCCGTCCGTCCTCATCCGCCCATCGTGCCCGCGGGCCGGTGGACTTGTCAAAGGGAAAACGAGCTTTCCTTTTCGAAGGTGCGGCCCTAGTCTGACTCCTGCCATGAACGAAGCGATCACACTCTCCGCCGGCGTCGTCAAGCGCCTGCACACGCTGGCCGACGGCCGCGAGCTCCTCTACTTCGACGACGCCGACACGACCCTCCCCCCGGAGCGCGCCGCCGACGCACGCCACCTCGACCCCCGCCCTGCCACCGCGCGGATGCGCCAGGACGTGCTGACCGGCGAGTGGGTCTCCATCGCCGCGTCGCGCCAGAACCGCGTGTTCCTGCCGCCGGCCGAGCTCGATCCGCTCGCCCCGGCGTCGCCGACGAACCCGTCGGAGGTGCCCAGCCGCTACGACGTCGCCGTCTTCGAGAACCGCTCCCCCTCCTTCGGCCCGCTCCTCGAGGACGCGGACGCGCCCGCCTCCCTGGAGGACCTGCGCACTCTCGGGCTCGGCCGGACGCTGACCAGCGTCGGCCGCTGCGAGGTCGTCTGCTTCAGCCCCGAGCACGAGGGCTCGTTCGCCACGCTCAGCGCCTCCCGAGCCCGGACCGTGGTCGAGGCCTGGGCCGACCGCGTGGGCGCCCTCTCGGCCCTTCCCGGCGTGCAGCAGGTCTTCCCGTTCGAGAACCGCGGCGAGGCGATCGGCGTCACGCTGCACCATCCCCACGGGCAGATCTACTCCTACCCCTACGTCACGCCGCGCACGACCCGCCTGCTCGCCTCGCTCGACAGCTACGGGCCGTCGATGTTCGCCGACGTCCTCGCCTTCGAGCAGGCCGGCGAGCGCGTCCTCCTCCGCGGCGAGCACTTCACCGCGTTCGTGCCGTTCGCCGCGCGCTGGCCCGTCGAGGTGCACCTCCTGCCGCACCGCCACGTCCCGGACCTGGCGGCGACGACCCCGGAGGAGCGCGACGAGCTGGCTGTGATGTACCAGCGCCTGCTCCGCGGCATCGACGCCCTCTACGACACCCCGACGCCCTACATCGCCGCCTGGCACCAGGCCCCGGTGCACGAGCGCCGCGACGAGGTGCGCCTGATGCTCCAGATCACCTCGCCCCGCCGCGCCGAGACGAAGCTCAAGTACCTCGCGGGGAGCGAGGCCGCGATGGGCGCCTGGATCGGCGACATCGCCCCCGAGACGAGCGCCGCGGCCCTGCGCGCGGCGATCGAGCGGGCCGACGCGGCCGTGCTCGAGGCCGGGATCGCACAGCGCCCCGACGCGGCGCTGCCGGTCGCCGCGCACAGCGACGACTCGCTTCCCGGCGGCGCCGCCACTCCCGCCACCACCGCCGCCGACATCGCCGAGGAGAACCGATGACCGCCGCTCCCGCCTCCCTGACCGCCGTCGCCGAGAGCGCGGCCGCCGCCTTCGAGCGCACCTTCGGCCGCCCCGCCGCGGGCGTCTGGGCCGGCCCCGGCCGCGTGAACCTGATCGGCGAGCACACCGACTACAACGACGGCTTCGTCTTCCCCTTCGCGATCGACCGCGCCACGGCGATGGCCGTCGCTCCGAGGGAGGACCGCCTGATCCGGATCAGCAGCGCCTTCTCCCCCGAGGTGGTCGAGGTCGCTCTCGACGAGCTCGGCCCCGGCGCCGTGACCGGCTGGTCGGCCTACCCGCTCGGCGTGGTCTGGGCGCTCACCGAGTACGGCGTCGACCTGGGCTCCCGCTCGGGCTTCGACGCGTACGTCGACTCCGACGTGCCGGTCGGCGCGGGGCTCTCGAGCTCGGCGGCGCTGATGTGCGCGATGGCCGTCGCCCTCGACGAGCTCTGGGACCTCGGCTTCGACCGCGCGACGATGGCCCGCGTCGGCCGTCGCGCCGAGAACGTCGCGGTCGGCGCCCCCACCGGGATCATGGACGAGTCCGCCTCCCTCTTCGGGAAGCGCGACGCCGCGGTGTTCCTGGACTGCCGCAGCCTCGACACCGAGGTCGTCCCCCTCGGCTTCGAGGAGGCCGGCCTCGTCCTGCTCGTCGTCGACACGCGCGTCGAGCACGCGCACGCCACCGGCGGCTACGCCGAGCGGCGCGCCTCCTGCGAGCTCGGCGCCGCGACCCTCGGCGTGCCGTCGCTCCGCGAGCTGACGGTCGACGACCTGCCGCGCGCCCAGGAGCTCCTCGACGACGTCACCTACCGGCGCGTGAAGCACGTCGTGACCGAGGACGTCCGCGTGCTCGAGACCGTCCGCACCCTGCGCGAGCACGGTCCCCGGGCGATCGGCGATCTGCTCGACGCCGGCCACGTCTCCCTCCGCGACGACTTCGAGATCTCGGTGCCCGAGCTCGACACCGCCGTCGAGGCGGCGCGCGGCGCCGGAGCGATCGGCGCCCGGATGACCGGCGGCGGCTTCGGCGGCTCCGCGATCGCCCTCACCCCGGTGGAGAAGGAGGAGGAGGTCCGCGCCGCGGTCCTCGCCGCCTTCGCCGAGAAGGGCTTCACGACTCCGGAGCTCTTCCTGGTCACGGCCGCCGACGGCGCGGGTCGGGTGCTCTGACCTCTGCTTCCGTCGACGCCCCCTGCGACCTCGCGTCGCAGGGGGCGTTCCTCGTCCAGCCGCTACGGCGCCGGATCCGGCGGAACGACGGCGCGCGCTTCTCCCCCGGTGACCCGAACCAGCTCGGCGAAGCTCGTCGGGTAGACGGTGTGCGCGTGCCCGGCCGCAGCCCAGACCACGTCGTAGGCGGCGAGGGCCGTGTCGACCACGGTGCGCAGCGGCGCGGGATGGCCCACCGGCGCGATCCCGCCGATCGTCTGGCCCGTCGCGGACTTCACCTCCGCGGCCGGCGCCCGGGTGATCGATCCGCCCAGCTGCACGCCCAGCCAGGCGGTGTCGACGCGGTGGCCGCCGCTGGTCAGGACCAGCAGCGGCGCACCGTCGATCAGGAACACGAGCGAGTTGGCGATCTGGCCGACGTCGACGCCCAGCGCCTCGGCCGCCAGTGCCGCCGTCGACGCGGCCGAATCGAGCCAGCGCACGGTCGGGTGCACGCCGTGCCGGTCGAGGTCGGCGAGGACGCGGTCGACGGCCGGGTGGCTCCGTTCGCTCATGCCGCCGAGGCTAGCGCCCCGGCCGCCCTCACTTCTCGAACGTGGAGGCGTCGATCACGAAGCGGTAGCGGACGTCCGAGGCGAGGACGCGCTCGTAGGCCTCGTTGATCTGCGACGCCGAGACGACCTCGACCTCGCTCGCGATGCCCTTCTCGGCGCAGAAGTCGAGCATCTCCTGGGTCTCGCGGATGCCGCCGATGCCCGAGCCCGCGAAGGAGCGACGGGCGCCGAAGAGCGTGAAGACGTGCAGCGGCAGCGCCTCGGCCGGAGCGCCCACGTTCACCATCGTGCCGTTGCGGCGCAGGAGCCCCAGGTAGGCGTCGAGGTCGAGGGGCGCGCTGACCGTGTTGACGATCAGGTCGAAGGTGTTCGCGAGATCGGTGAAGGTCGCCTCGTCGCGCGTCGCGTAGTAGTGGTCGGCGCCCAGACGGAGGCCGTCCTCCTTCTTGCTGAGGGTCTGCGAGAGCACGGTGACCTCGGCGCCCATCGCGTGCGCGAACTTGACGGCCATGTGGCCGAGCCCGCCGAGGCCGACGACGGCCACCCGCTTGCCGGGGCCCGCCTCCCAGTGCGAGAGCGGCGAGTAGGTCGTGATGCCCGCGCAGAGCAGCGGAGCGGCGGCCTCGTAGGGGATCGACTCCGGCACGCGGAGCACGAAGTCCTCGACGACGACGACGTGCGTGGAGTAGCCGCCCTGGGTGATGGTGCCGTCGCGGTCGACGGAGGCGTAGGTGCCGGTGTTGCCCTTCAGGCAGTACTGCTCCTCGCCCGCGAGGCAGTTCTCGCACTCGCGGCAGGAGTTCACCATGCAGCCGACGCCGACGCGGTCGCCGACGGAGTGCTTGGTGACCTCGGAGCCGACCTCGGCGACGACGCCGACGATCTCGTGGCCGACGGTCAGCGGGTACGCCACCGGTCCCCAGTCGCCGCGGACGGTGTGGATGTCGGAGTGGCAGATGCCGGAGTAGGCGATCTCGATGAGCACGTCGTGCGGTCCGACGTCGCGGCGCTCGATGGTGGTGGGGACGAGCGGCTCGGTCGCGGAGGGGGCGGCGTAGGCGGTGACGGTGAGCATGGGTTCTCCTCGTGGGGCGGGGCGCGCTCCGAGGACGTGTCCGACGGAGTGGGGGACGCGAGAGCGCCGGGCCACGCTACCGGCAGGCGACTGGACGTCGCCCCCGAGCGCGGTCCGGCGCGGGTCCCGTGGCGCGGGACCGGTCAGCGCAGGGCGCGCTCGGCCGCCGTCACCACGTTGTGGATGAGCATCGCGCGCGTCATCGGGCCGACGCCGCCGGGCACGGGCGAGAGCCAGCCCGCGACCTCCGCCACCTCCGGTGCGACGTCGCCGGTCAGCTTCGCGCGGCCCGTCTCCGGGTTCTCGACCCGCGTGATGCCCACGTCGAGCACAGCGGCGCCGGGCTTCACCCAGTCGGCGCGGATGAGCCCGGGCACGCCCACGGCGGCCACCACGATGTCGGCGCGGCGCACCTCCGCGGCGACATCGGCCGTGCGGGAGTGGGTGAGGGTCACGGTGGCGTCGAGGCCCTTCCGCGTGAGCAGGAGCCCGAGCGGACGGCCGACGGTGAGCCCGCGGCCCACGACGACGACGTGCCGGCCCGAGGTCGGGATGCCGTGGCGCTGCAGCATCTCGACGATCCCGTTCGGCGTGCAGGGCAGCGGGCTGTCCAGCTCGCCCTCGACGCCGAGAACCAGGCGGCCGAGGTTGGTGGGGTGCAGGCCGTCGGCGTCCTTGTCCGGATCCATGAGCTCGAGCATCGCGTTCTCGTCGATGCCCTTCGGCAGCGGGAGCTGGATGATGTACCCGGTCACGGCCTCCGAGTCGTTGAGCTGCCGGATGGCGGCGCGGATGTCGTCCGCCGACGCGGTCGCGGGGAGGTCCACGCGGATCGACTCGATCCCGACCTCCGCGCAGTCGCGGTGCTTGCCCGCGACGTACGAGCGGGAGGCGGGATCGTCCCCCACCAGCAGCGTGCCGAGCCCGGGCACGACGCCCCGCTCGCGCAGAGCGGCGACCCGCTCCGCGATCTCCGTCTTGACCGCCGTCGCCGTCGCGACGCCGTCGAGTACCTGTGCCGTCATCTCGGGCTCCTCGGTCGTGGCGCGGCGGAGGGGGGCGGTGCCCCGTACTCCGCCGCGCGGGTGGTGCAGCGGATCGACTACAGCCCGGGGTAGAGCGGGAAGTCGTCGGTGAGGCGGGCGACACGGCCGCGCAGCGCCTCGAGGTCGGCCGAGGGCTTGAGCGCCTCCGCGATGACGTCGGCGACCTCGGTGAACTCCGTGTCGCCGAAGCCGCGCGTCGCGAGCGCCGGCGTGCCGATGCGCAGGCCCGAGGTGACCATCGGCGGGCGGGGGTCGAACGGCACGGCGTTGCGGTTGACCGTGATGCCGACCTCGTGGAGGCGGTCCTCGGCCTCCTTGCCGTCCAACGGCGAGTCGCGCAGGTCGGCGAGGACGAGGTGGACGTCCGTGCCGCCGGTCAGGACGTCGATGCCCTCGGCCTTCGAGTCGGCCGCCGTGAGGCGCTCGGCGAGGATCTGCGCGCCGCGGATGGTGCGTGCCTGGCGATCGGCGAACTCGGGCTCGCCGGCGAGCTTGAACGCGGTCGCCTTCGCGGCGATCACGTGCATGAGCGGGCCGCCCTGCTGGCCGGGGAAGACGGCCGAGTTCAGCTTCTTGGCGTACTCCTGCTTCGCGAGGATGAGCCCCGAGCGCGGGCCGGCCAGCGTCTTGTGGACGGTGGTGGTCACGACGTCGGCGTAGGGCACCGGCGACGGGTGCAGCCCCGCCGCCACGAGGCCGGCGAAGTGGGCCATGTCGACCCAGAGCTTCGCGCCGACCTCGTCGGCGATGGCGCGGAACGCCTCGAAGTCGAGCTGACGGGGGTAGGCGGACCAGCCGGCGATGAGCACCTGCGGGCGGACCTCGAGGGCCTTCTCGCGGACCGCGTCCATGTCGATGCGGAAGGTCTGCGGGTCGACGCCGTACGCGGTCGCGTTGTAGAGCTTGCCCGAGAAGTTCAGCTTCATGCCGTGGGTCAGGTGGCCGCCGTGCGCGAGCTCGAGGCCGAGGATGGTGTCTCCGGGCTGCACGAGCGCGGCGAGCGCCGCGGCGTTGGCGGAGGCTCCGGAGTGCGGCTGGACGTTGGCGAACTCGGCGCCGAAGAGGGCCTTGGCGCGGTCGATCGCGAGCTGCTCGGCGATGTCGACAAACTCGCAGCCGCCGTAGTAGCGGCGGCCGGGGTAGCCCTCGGCGTACTTGTTGGTCAGGACGGAGCCCTGCGACTCGAGGATCGCGCGCGGCACGAAGTTCTCGCTCGCGATCATCTCGAGGTAGCCGCGCTGGCGGTCGAGCTCCTGCTGGAGCACGGCGGCGATCTCGGGGTCGACCACCGACACGGGCTGGTCGAACGAGGCGGCGACGCCGGGGCTGGCGGGGGAAGAGGACACGGACGCTCCTTGGCTGGGAAACGGAAGGGGCCCGGCAGGTCGCTGCGGCGCGACACGGCTCGTTCGGGCGACCCGATCTACGGTATCCGTTCCAGCCCAGGCGTGCGGCGGGAAAAGTGTCCGGGGCGCTGCCCCGGAGGAGGTGCCGCTCCCTGATGGTCACCCATCCGAACGCCAGTCGCGGCGGGCTCACTCTAGCAAGCGGGCCGGGTGGCGCGGGAGTCGCGCCAGTCGAGGGCGGGCACGCGCGATCGTGCGACGATCCCTCGGGCGGTCCCGGCGCGGGACCGGGAGGGAGGGCGTCGCCGTGGGTCCTCGACGCCGCTCCGAGCGCGTCGACGGCCGCAGCGACGAGGAGCTCGTCGCGCTGGTCCGGGAGGGCCGCACCGACGCCGTCTCCGAGCTCTGGCGCCGCCACTCCTCGGCCGGGCGCACCGTGGCCCGGGCGTGGGCGAGCAGCTCCGACCCCGACGACCTGGTCTCGGAGGCGTTCCTCCGCGTCCTGCGGGCGATCGAGCGCGGCGGCGGACCCGAGGGCGCCTTCCGCCCCTACTTCTTCACCGCCGTCCGCAACGTCGCGGGGTCCTGGGCCCGGCGGGACCGGCACGAGCGGCCGTTCGACGAGGCCGACCGCGCCCTCCCCTCTGCCGGCCCCGATCCCGAGGCGCACGCCCTCGCCGCCCTCGAGCGCGACCTGGGCGCGCGCGCGTTCCGGGCGCTGCCGCCGCGCTGGCAGGAGGTGCTCTGGTACACGGAGGTGGAGGGCCTGTCCCCCGCCGCCGCCGCGCCGCTGATGGGCCTGCGGCCCAACGCGGTCGCAGCGCTCGGGGTGCGGGCGAGGGAGGGGCTGCGCTCCGGGTGGATCCGGGAGCACGTGGCGGACGCCTCGGCGACGGGCGAGTGCGAGTGGGTGCTCGAGCGGGCGGGGACGTACGCGCGAGGACGAGCCCCCGTCCGGGACAGGCACCGCATCGACCGGCACCTGGACGGGTGCCTCTCCTGCCGGGAGGCGCTGGCGGAGGCCGAGAGCACTGCGCGCCGCCTCGCGTCGGTGCTGCTGCCGCTCTCGGCCGGCGTGAGCGGTGCGGCCGCCTGGGCGGCGGGCGGGGGCTCCGGCGCGGCCTCCGGTCCGCTGCCGAGCGCGGTCCGGGCGTCGAGCGCGGTTCGAGCGTCGAGCGCGGTCCGAGCGTCGAGAGCGGGCAGTGGAACAGGAGTGGTCGTCGCCGCGTCCGCTGCGGCGGCACTCGCGGTCGCGGGAGTCGTCGGCGCGGCGGTGCTGCTGTCCGGGAACGGGGGCGGCGCGCTCGTGGCGGCGGAGGACGCCTCCGCGCGGGTGGACGAGCGCGCAACGGCCGAGGCGGTTGCGCCGGCGTCGAGCGGAGGAGCGACGGCGAGCGCCGACCGGCCGGAGACGGACCCGGAGGCCACGGACCGGACGAGTGCAGCGGACGGCGATCCGGCGGGGCGGTCCAGCGGTTCCGGCGCCGCTCCGAGGAGCACGGTGCCGGCCGTGGCCGGACGGGCTGCGTCGGACGATGCCGGAGCGACGCGCGCGACCCCCGGGAGGACGGGACGCCCGCCGCAACAAAAGCCGTCCCACGATCCCGTCGGCGCACCGGCGTCGAGAGGGATCGAGGCGACCGCCTCCCCGACTCCTGCCGCCGAGCCCGCCCCGTCC
>NZ_PSWH01000037.1:0-32769 GCF_002932105.1 Rathayibacter sp. AY1C1
GGGCGGGGCGGGGCGAGGCGGGCCGGCCCGCCTCGCCCCGCCCCGCCTCGGCTCGCCTCGGCGAGAAGCCAGGAGTCGTCGCACTCGAGACCGACCGCGACAACTCCTGCGCACTCGCGGAACCGCGATCGGGATGAGCCCGACGAGAAGCCAGTAGTCGTCGCACTCGACGCCCACTGTGACAACTCCTGCGCACTCGCGACCGGCCTCAGGACGCCGGGCGTCCGTCGCTCCTGCTCCGAACACCCCGAGACTCCAGGAGTTGTCGCACTCGAGTCCGACTGCGACAACTCCTGCGCACTCGCGGAACCGCGATCGGAGGAGTCCGGCGAGAAGCCAGGACTCGTCGCACTCGGCTTCGAGTGCGACAACTCCTGCACACTCGCGAGCGGAGGCGGCGGCGGACGCGAAGAGACGCAGGAGGCCGCCGCACTCGAGCTCGAGTGCGACGGCCTCCGGACCGTCAGGAGCAGGCGCCCGCGGGTCAGGACTCCGTGTCGACGAGCGAGTCGAGGTGCGCGAGGTCCTCGGACGAGATCTCGAAGTCGACGTCGGCGTTCTCGACGATGCGCGAGGGCGTCGTCGACTTCGGCAGCGGCAGCACGTCCTTCTCGAGCAGGTAGCGGATGCAGAGCTGCGCCACCGACTTGTCGTACTTCGCGGCGATCTCGCCGATGTCGGAGTTGTCGAGCAGGCCGCCCGTCGCGAGGGGCGAGTACCCCTCGACGAGGATGCCGTGCTCCTTGCAGTAGGCGGTCGTCTCGTCCTGGGTGTTGCCGACGAACCAGCGGATCTGGTTGGCGTGCGGCACCACGTCGGTCGCCGCGATCAGCGACTCCAGATCGGCCACCTGGAAGTTCGAGACGCCGATGGCGCGCGAGCGACCGGCCTCGAGGATCTCCTCCATCGCCTTCCACGCCGCGATGTTGCCCTCGCGGTGGTCGGAGCCCATGTCCTGCCAGGGCCACGGGGCGTGGATGAGGTACAGGTCGATGTGGTCGAGCTCGAGCGCCGCCATGGTGGTCTCGAAGCTCGCCTTCGCGCCCTCGTAGTCCTTCACCTCGGCCGGGAGCTTGGTGGTGATGAACACCTCGTCGCGCGGGACGCCGCTGTCGCGCAGGGCCCGGGCGACACTCGCCTCGTTGCCGTAGGCGCGGGCGGTGTCGATGTGGCGGTAGCCGGCCTCGAGCGCGGCGGTCGTCGCGTCGTAGGCCTCGGGGCCGTCGGGGATCTGCCAGGTGCCGAACCCGATCTTCGGGATGGCGACTCCGTTGGACAGCGTGAACGTGTCGGTCAGGGCGGGCATGACTCTCCTCTGCATCGGTCTTCTCCGCGGCCCGCCACCGGCGGCGCCGCTCCTTCCACGCTAGGCCGGGCCCCCGGCTCGCGCGGGCCCCTTGCGCTGTGCGCCTCCGGTGCTACGCGGCCGTCGCGCTCCGGGCCGCCGACCCCGCAGAAGTCGCAGGTCTCGCGCGCGAGTACCGCGACTTCCGCGGACTCGAGCCGGCACCACCGGCCCGCCCCCGCGAGCGGCCGGCGCCTCCCCCCTGAGGCGCCGACCGCTCAGCCTCGCGCCACCGACCAGGGGGTCCGCAGCGCCCGCTCGGCGAGGAACCGCCGCTCCCCCGTGATCGACACCTCCGCCGTCACCGCCGCGTCCGCCGCCGAGGCGCCGGCCGTCAGCCGCAGCGGCCCCGGGTCCACGGCGAGCCGGCCGTCCTCCCCCGTCACGGCGAGCCGGGCCGCGTCGACGTGGAAGTGCACCGTCAGCGTCTCGCCCGCCGCGATCGGCACGCGCGCGAAGCCGATCAGCTGCGCGACCGGCCGCACCACCGCCGAGGTCGGGTAGCCCGCGTAGAGCTGCACCACCTCGACCGTGTCGGCGCCGTCGTTCCGGAGCGATACCGCCACGTCGAGCGATCCGCCGACCGGCAGCTCCGCCGCCGTCGCCAGCTCCGTGTACGTCACCGCGCCGCGGGTCAGCCCGTAGCCGAACGAGTAGAGCGGAGTCGCGTCCAGCGCCGTGATCCCGGGGTTCGAGAGCCCGAGCGACGGCTGCAGGTACGTGGTCGAGGAGGACGGGAGCCGCGGGATCTGCACGGGCAGCCGCCCGGTCGGAGCCACGCGGCCCGAGAGCACGCCGGCGACCGCAGCCGCCCCGTCCGCTCCCGGGAAGAACGCCTGCACGAGTCCGCGCGCCGCTCCGAACGCCCCGAGCGCGTAGGGCCGGCCCGAGAGGACGACCACCACGGTGGGCACGCCGGTCTCGAGCACGGCCGTCACCAGCGGCTCCTGCGCTCCGGGGAGGCGGAGGTCGGCCGCGTCGCAGCCCTCGCCCGAGGTGCCGTCGCCGAAGAGACCGGCGATGTCGCCGACCACGACGACCGCCGCGTCGGAGCCGCGGACGAGGTCCACCGCCTCCTGCACGTCGTCGGTCGACGCGGAGGTGATCGAGCCGCCCTCCGCGAAGCGCACGCGCGACGCTCCGAACTCCTCCTGCAGCGCCGTCAGCACCGTCGGGATCGACAGCCCGAGGTCGTGGCCGGGGTGCTTGGAGAGCACATGGTTGGGGAACGCGTAGCAACCGACCAGGCTGCGGAACTGGTCCGCGGCCGGTCCCACGACGGCGAGCGAGCCGGAGGACAGCAGCCCCGCGACGTCCTCGTCGCGCAGCAGCACGACCGACTCCTCCGCGATCCGCGACGAGATCGCGCGGTTGCGGGCGCTGTCGAGGTCGACGTCCTCGGCTCCCTCGGGCACCAGCGGGCCGCCGTCGAGCAGGCCCGCCTCGAACTTGTGGCGGAGGTGCCTGGCCACGGAGCGGTCGAGGTCGGCCTCGTCGACGACGCCCTCGCGGATCAGGCGCGGCAGCTCGCCGTACGCCGCCGTCTGCGGCAGCTCGACGTCGACCCCGGCGTGCAGCGCCAGGCGCCCCGCGTCGGCCGCGTCGACCGCGACGTGGTGCATGGCCTGGAGGAACGGCACCGCCCAGTAGTCGGCGACGACCGTGCCCTCGAAGCCCCAGCGGTCGCGGAGCAGCGTCGTCAGCAGGTGCCGGCTGGCGCTGCTGGGCACGCCGTCGATGTCGGTGTACGACGTCATCACGCTGCGGGCGCCGCCGTGCCGCAGAGCTGCCTCGAACGGAGGCAGCACCGTGTCGGCGAGCTCGCGCGGCCCCATGCTGACGGGTCCGTGGTTGCGGGCGCCGCGGGAGGCGGCGTACCCGGCGAAGTGCTTCAGCGTCGCGACGACGCCGGTCCCCTCCAGCCCCGCGACGTAGGCGGCGCCGAGCTGCGAGACCAGGTACGGGTCCTCGCCGAGGGTCTCCTCGACGCGGCCCCAGCGGTAGTCCTTCACGACGTCGACGACCGGGGCGAGGCCCTGGTGGATGCCGAGGGCGCGCATGTCCGAGCCGATCGCCTCCGCCATCTCGCCCACGAGCTCCTCATGGAAGGTCGCCGCCCAGGCGAGCGGAGTGGGGAACGCGGTCGCGCCGTACGCGGCCAGCCCGGTGAGGCACTCCTCGTGCGCGATGGCCGGGATGCCGAGGCGGCTGCCGGCGACCACGCGCTCCTGCAGCTCGCGGAGCCGGCGGACGCCCTCGGGGACGGTGACCGGCTCGGTGCCGAACACGCGGGTCAGCTGGCCGAGGCCGCCGGTGAAGAGGTCGTCGCCCGCGGCGGGCCCGTCGTCGAGCTTCGGGGCGAAGTCGTCGGCGGAGTCGGTGAGCCAGACGGAGCCGAGCTGCGCCGCCTTCTCCTCGAGGGTGAGTTCCTGGGTCAGGAGGCGGGCGCGCTCGGCCGGAGGCAGAGCGCGGTCCCGCCAGTCCCGCCCGGGAGGACGCGCGGCGTCCGTCCCGGGCAGTGCTGGGGAAGCGTCGTGCATCAGCCCTTGAACGCCCCGTCCATGATCCCGGACACCATCCGGCGGCCGACGAAGAAGAACGCGATCAGCAGCGGGAGGGTGGCCATGAACGATCCGCCCATCGCCAGGGCGACGTCGATCGAGCGGTTGGCCTGCAGCTGCTTCAGCGCGATCTGCACCGTGAACAGCTCCGGCGACTTGAGAACGATGAACGGCCACATGAAGTCGTTCCAGACCGCGGTGAACGTGATCAGTCCGAGGACGAACGCCGCGGGGCGGACCACCGGGAAGGCGATGCGCCAGAACAGCTGCCACGAGTTGGCGCCGTCGATGCGGGCCGCCTGGATCAGCTCGTCGCTGACCGTCGTGGACATGTGCTGCCGCATCCAGAAGATGCCGAAGGCGCTGGCCAGGCCCGGCACGATGATCGCCTGGAGGGTGTCGACCCAGTCGAGCGCCGAGACGATCAGGTACTGCGGGATGATGCTCAGCTGCGCCGGCACCGTCATGGTCAGCAGCACGATGAGGAACAGCACGTTGCGGCCCGGGAACTGCAGCTTCGCGAAGGCGAAGCCGGCCATCGCGCAGAGGATCGCCGAGATGACGGCGATGCTCAGCGACACGATGAGGCTGTTCAGCATCGAGGCGATGAACGGGACGGTGTCGAACACCTTCTCGGCGATCGCCATGAAGTTCGTGCCCGGGTACAGGCGCGGCGGGATCGACGTGACGGCGGTCGCTCCGACCGACGCGACGACGAACATGTAGTAGAGCGGGAAGATCGAGACGAGCACCGCGATCACGAGGAAGACGTAGGTCGGCCAGCCGACTCCGCCGCCCTTCCCGCGCCGCTTCGGCAGCTGTGCCTTCTGGACCGTGGGGGCCAGCGTCTGCGGGACGGCCTGGTCGATCACATCCGACATCAGACGGCCTCCTTCCGGGTGCGGGTGGAGAGGTAGAAGTTGAGGAGGGAGACGAGGACCACGATCACGAACAGCACGACGCCGATGGCGGATCCGTAGCCGAACTTGAACTGGCCGAAGCCCTGCTCGTAGAGGAAGAGCGCCAGCGTCTGGCACTGCCGGCCGGCGCCGCAGGTGAGGCCCGATTCGGGAGCCACCAGGAGCGCCTCCGTGAAGATCTGCAGACCGCCGATGGTCGACATGATCACGGTGAAGACGATGATCGGGCGCAGCGCCGGGATCGTGAGGTGGCGGAACTGCTGCCAGCTGGACGCGCCGTCGACGGAGGCCGCCTCGAACATCTCGCGGGGCAGCGACTGCAGGCCCGCCAGGTAGAGGAGCGTGTTGTAGCCGAACCAGCGCCAGAAGACCATCGTCGAGATGACGATCCAGGAGCCGTAGTTCGTGGCGAGGAAGTTGATCGACGGCAGTCCGAAGATGCCGAGGAACCAGTTGATCAGGCCGAAGTTCTTGTCGAAGATCTGCGCGAACACGATCGCGGTCGCCGCGACGGAGGTGATGTACGGCACCAGCAGCGCCATGCGGAAGAAGTTCGCCCAGCGGAGGCGGGCGTGGTTCAGCAGGTGCGCGAGGAAGAGGGCGAACAGCAGCTGGGGCACCGTCGAGATGATGAAGATGCCGAAGGTGTTGACCAGCGCGTTCCAGAACCGGGAGTCGGCGAAGAGCTGCTGGAAGTTCGCGATGCCGACGAAGGTCTGCTCGCCGATCGGGTTCCAGTCGAAGAGCGAGACGTAGAACGTGAACAGGAGCGGGAAGAGCCCGAAGACGATGAAGATGATGAAGAAGGGCGCGACGTACGCGTAGGGGGCGATCCGCTCCGAGAGGGAGTTGCGGATCCGCGCGGCCTTCTGGACCGGCGCGCTGGGCTGCTTGCGCTGCTTGCGGGGTGGTGCTGCTGTCACCGTTGACACGGGAGTACCTCCGTCGAGAAAGGGGGGAGGGGCCCGGCGCTCGAGGCGCCGGGCCGCTCGGGTGGGTGGGGCGATCAGCCGCCGATGGCCTGCTTGGCCGTGTCGAGTGCGGTCGACCACGCCTTGTCGGAGGTCACGTTGCCGGCCTCCAGCTCGACGAGGGTGTTGAGGAGCGCCCCGTTGATCGGGGTGGTGTCCGGTCCGTTGTAGAAGGACGGGAACTGCTCGACGGAGGTGGCCATGACCTCGCCGATCTTCGAGTCGCCGAAGAACGGGTCGGTGTACGACTGGACTTCTTCGCTGGCGACCGCCTCGGTGGCGGCGGGCAGCGTGCCCGAGGCCTTGAAGTGGTCGGTCTGGCCCTCGGCCGACATCATCGTCTTGATGTACTGCCAGGCGGCCTCGGGGTGCTCGGCGCGGGCGGGGATGGCGATGACGCTGCCGCCCCAGTTGCCGCCGATGCCGGGGACGCTGGTGACGCGCCAGTTGCCGGCGGTGTCGGGGGCGTCGGTCTTGATGCCGGCGAGGATCCACGAGGGGGCGATCGTCACGGCGAAGGCGCCGTTCGCGCGGCCCGGAGCCCAGCCCGAGGACCAGGCGGCGATGCCGGCGCTGATGCCGGCGTCCTTGGTGTCCACGGCGACCTGGAACGCGTCCTTCACCTGCGGGTTGGTGTCGTAGACCAGCTCGCCGTCGGGCGAGTAGTACTTCTCCGAGACCTGGTTGACGGTCGAGAAGAAGACGCTGGTCTCGATGTTGTCGACGAACGGCTTGCCGGTCGCCTCGGTGTACTTCTTGCCGGTCTCGATGAAGGACGGCCAGTCCTTCCAGAGCTCGGCGACCTGGTCGGGCTCGGTCGGCAGACCGGCCTGCTCGAAGAGGTCGGCGCGGTAGGCGAAGCCCAGTCCGCCGACGTCGGTCGGGACGCCCACGACGGAGCCGTCGTCGGCGGTCGCGGCGGAGGCGGCCCACGGGAGGTAGGTCGAGGCGACGTCGTCGCCGCCGAGGGTGCGCAGGTCGAGGAAGTTCGAGCTGTTGGCGACGAACTGGGGCAGGTCGTCGTTCTGGATCATGACCAGGTCGGGCACCTTGCCGCCGGCGAGGGCCGCGGTGAGGGCGGTGGCGGTCTCGGTCGTGCTGCCGACCTCGGAGAGCTTGATCTTCGCGTCGGGCATCTTCGCGAGGTACTCGTCGACGCTGTCCTTGGCGTTGATGCCGGTGAAGGACCAGAAGGTGGCTTCGGCGTTCGGGTCGTCCGAGGCGCCTCCTCCCCCTCCGGACGAGCACCCGGTCAGGGTGAGCGCGACTACTGCTGCTGCTGCGGCTACGGCCGTCAGGCTTCTTTTCACGACAATTCCTCTTCGTTGGGGATTCGCAGGGTTTCGGTGAGGGCGGGCCTCAGAGAACGATCTCTTGGCGGCCAACCTAACCCGCCCGCGAGCACGATGCAAGCGAGAACCGGTCTCCGCGAGATAACGATCTCCGCCTAGTATCAAAGGGAAGTTTCGCAAATCGAGCAGTTCCGGACGGCCGCCCGCCGCCCCGTGCGAGTCTTCACTCCGACGCTCTCCCCACCGTGCTCCGCGGGGAGGCGCGGAAGCCGGAACCTCCCCTCGCAGAAGGAAGCAGCATGACTCGACCCACGCTGGTGGACGTCGCCCAGGCCGCGGGCGTCTCGCGCGCCACCGCCGCCCGTGTGCTCGCAGGCGGCACCAATGTCGACGTCCGGATGACCGCCGCGGTCGAGCGCGCCGCGAAGTCCCTCGGCTACGAGGCGAACAGCGCCGCCCGGATGCTCCGCGGCGGGCGGGCCGGGGCCATCGCCCTGATCGTCGCCTTCAACGAGCTCGACAGCCTCACCGGGACGTTCTTCACCTCGGTGCTGAAGGGCGCCGCGAAGGGCCTCTACGCCGGCGAGGTGCAGCCCGTGCTGCTGCCCGCCGACCACGACGACAGCGACCGCATCCCCCGCTTCCTCCGCTCGCGGGCCGTCGACGGCGCGATCGTGATCCTCCAGCACGAGATCACCCACCTCGCCCAGGCGCTGGCCGACTCCCCCGTGCCGATCGCCTGGGTCGGCCGCCCTCGCGTCGCCCTGCCCGAGGACGCGATCGTCATCGACTCCGACAACTATGGAGGCGGCCGCCTCGCCGCCCGCGCGCTCGCCGACTCCGGCCGCCGGCGCCTGGGCATCATCGCCGGCCCGCACGACATGGAGCCCGCCCGCGACCGCATCCGCGGCTGGCGCGACGAGCTGACCGAGCTCGGCCTCGACTCCAGCCCCATCGTGCACGGCGAGTTCACCCTCGAGAGCGGTTCCGCCGCGATGGCGCGCCTCCTGCAGCGCCACCCCGACCTCGACGGCGTCTTCGCCTCCTCCGACCTGATGGCCAACGGCGCGATCCGCGTCCTGCAGGCGTCCGGCCGCCGCGTCCCCGCCGACGTCTCCGTCATCGGCTTCGACGACGTCGTCATCGCGACCACCTCGGATCCGACCCTCACGACCATCCGGCAGCCCCTCGAGGACATGGGCCGCGTCGCCGCCGAGACCGTCGTCGCCGTCGTGCAGGGCCGCCCGGTCGACCGGCAGCCGATCCTCGCGACGACCCTCGTGCAGCGCGAGTCCGCATGACCCCGCCTCCCCCGCACCGCCTGATCGTCAGCACCGACGCCGCGAACGAGGCCGACGACCAGTTCGCGATCGTCCAGGCGCTGCTGACCGAGACCCTCGACGTCCGCGGCCTGGTCGCCGCGCACTTCGGCCGGCCGGGGAGCATGCCGGAGTCGCGCGCCGAGATCGACCGCATCGTGGAGTTGGCGGGATCGACGGTGGCCGTCGTCGACGGCGCCGAGTCGGCCCTGCCCGCGACGGCATCCGACGGCGCCCGCCTGATCGTCGCGGAGGCCCTGCGCGACGCGGGCCGGCTGTGGATCGCCGTGCTCGGGCCGCTGACCGACGTCGCCGCAGCTCTCCTGCTCGAGCCGTCGATCGCCTCCCGCGACGTCGTGGTCGTCTGGGTCGGCGGCCCGCCCTACGACGAGATCTCCGCCTACAGCCCCGAGTTCAACCTGATCAACGACGTCGACGCCGCGAACCGCGTCCTCGAGTCGGGCATCGCCCTCTGGCAGATCCCGATGCCCGTCTACTCCGGAGTCGGAGTCGGGCACGCCGAGCTGCGGACGCGCCTGCGCGGAACCAGCCCCCTCAGCGACTACCTGGTGGACCAGCTGATCGCGTTCAACGAGACCATCCCGTACGGGCCGCTCGACTTCCGGTCGCTGGGCGACAGCCCGGCCATCGGCGCCGTGATGAACCCCGCCGGCGGACGCTGGCGGGAGCGCCGCGCGCCGCGGTTCTCCGCGGACGGCGAGCTCCTGCCCGACGCAGGGCCGCACACGATCCGGGTCTGCGAGGCGTTCGACACCCGCTGGCTGATCGAGGACCTGTTCGCGAAGCTCGTGGAATTCGGGGAGCGAGCGGGCGGCGAGTAGAGGAGGGCCTCCGCGACCTGGTGGAGCTCGGCCTGATCACCGCTCGCCACACGGTCAGCTGGTGGAAGCTGCACCGCGACCGCAGGAAGATCCTCGCGGCGCTGGACGAGCTCGCGGACCGGTGACCGGATCGCCCGGCTGAGTATCGAGCCGCTGGCGAGGAGATCCGCGCCGCGCACGCGGGCGAGTCCGTCCGCGCGATCGGCGGGCGATCAGGCCGACTCGCGGAGCACCAGCTGGTGACGGACGGTGCGGTGGACGTCTGGGCCGCCCCGCGGGAGCTCGCCGGCGATCATGGCGACCGCGAGGTCGAGGGCGTGCCGCGCGAGCTCGTCGAGGTCGACGGCGAGGGTGGTCAGCGTCGGTGCGAGGAGCCGCCCGATCGAGAGGCCGTCGATGCCGACCACCCGGACGTCGCCGGGCACGTCGACGCCCGCCCGACGACAGGCGGAGAGCACGCCGAGCGCGCAGAGGTCGTTGAACGCGACGATCGCGTCGGCGACCCGGGGCCGAGCGATGATCCGCTCGGTCGCGTCCGCGGCCGCCTGAGCGGTGGGGCCCTCGGCGCGCACGACGGAGGCCTCGAGTCCGCGCGCGGAGAAGGCCCGGATCAGAAGCTCCGCTCGCCGGCTCGGCCGGGCATCCCGCGAGACGTCGACGACCACCGGGCGCCTCACGCCCGATCCCGCCAGATGATCGGCCAGCGCCTCGACGGCCTCGGAGTGGTCGAGCAGCACCGCGGCGCGCAGCGGATCGCCGGTCGGGTCGAGCTCGACGACGGGCACGGAGCCGAGCCGCTCGATCCACTCCGCAGCACGATCGCCGAAGGTGCCGATCACTGCGTCGGTCTGCGCGCCCAGCGCCTGGATCATCCGGTCGGAGTCGGCGGCGAGGCCCACGTCCGCGAGCGACACGTTCCAGCCCCGCGCCGCCGCGACCCGGACGACGGCCGAGGCGAGCTCCGGCGACCACGGATTCCGCAGGTCGTCGACGACGAGCCCGAGCTGGTGCTCGCCGCCGGTGACCAGGCCGCGGCCGAACCGCGACGGGCGGTAGGACAGCTGCTCCGCGGCGTCGAGGACCCGCCGCTTCGTCTCCTCGCTGATGCCCGGCATGCCGTTCATCGCGCGGGTGACGGTCTGGCGGGAGACCCCGGCGGCGGCCGCGACGTCGTGGATCGTCGCGCGGCCGCCGGCCTCGGCACCGCTCAGGCGCGGAGGTCGAGCCATGCCGTCTGCTCCGGAGTCAGCTCGATCGACAGGCCGCGCATCGACGAGCGCAGCTCGGTGATCGTGCGCGGCCCGAAGAGCGGGAAGGTGGGGAACGGCTGCGCGAGCACGTAGGCCAGCGCGATCGCCGTCGCTCCGACACCGTGCTCGGCCGCCAGCTGCTCGGCTCGGCGCAGGCGCTCGAAGTTGTCCGGCCCGTAGTAGCAGCGCACCAGCTCGGCGTCGCTGGTGTCGTCCGGGCGCGCGCGACCGGTGAAGAAGCCGCGGGCCTGCGAGGACCACGGCAGCAGCGGGATCTGCCGCTCGACCAGCCACTCCTTCGACGCCCGGTCGGTGACGTGGACGCAGCCCTCCCACGGCACGTCGTACGCCTCGGCCAGGCCGAAGTGGTCGCTCAGCGCCTGGAACCCGGCCCGCCCGTGGGTGCGGGCGTACTCCTGCGCCTCGTCGAAGCGCGCCGGCGTCCAGTTCGAGACGCCGTAGGCGCGGATCCGCCCGGCGCGCTGGTGCTCGTCCATCACGTCGACGAACTCACCCACCGGCACCTCGAGGTTGTCGCGGTGCATCAGGTAGATGTCCGCGTAGTCGGTGCCCTGCCGCTCGAGGCTCTCGAGCAGCTGCCGGGAGAGCGACTCCGGATCGCAGTAGGGGGTGTGCGCGCCCTTGGTGATCACGACGACGTCCTCCCGGATGCCGCGGTTGCGGATCCACCGGCCGAGGCGGCCCTCCATCTCGCCGTCGCCGTAGATGTAGCCGGTGTCGAAGGCGGTGCCGCCCTGCTCGACGAACGCGTCGAAGATCGCCGAGGCGTGCGCCAGATCCGGCTGGTTGTCGACGCCCATCACGAGCCGCGACATCCGCTTGCCGACGCCGGGGATCTCGCCGAAGAGCATCGGGCTGTCCGACGCCGCGCGCAGCGGCCGCCCGGACACCGTCGGGATGTCCGCGGTCTCGGCCTCGAACGGGAAGCGCAGGCCGATCGCGGCGCGCCAGCGGTCGAGCGTGCGGGCCGTCGCGAGCGTCTCCTCGAGCGTCATCTGCGGCGCCTCGACCGAACCGGCCGCCAGGGCGTCGGTCGTCTCATCCGCCTCGAGCGCGTAGGGGCCCTCCCCCTCGAACGTGAGGATGCGCGGCTCCTCCCCGACAACGCTGATCTCGATGCCCGTGTCGGACGTACCGAACCACGGGTCGGCCACGTGCAGACGGCCGCGCGTGCCGTGGATCGTCAGGGCGTTCACGTCGTCGAGTGCCACGCCGGTGCGGAGGGTCGCGGTGATGCCGCCGCGGTAGGTCGCGCGGGCGACGCTCCACTCGTCGACGCCGGTCGGGCCGAGGCTGCCCCTCGCGTCGAACTCGACGGGCTCCGCGACGGCGGCACCGGTCGCGGCCTGCACCACGGCCGCCGCGGCGGTGACGGTGTACCCGCCGACGTCGAGGACGCCTCCTCCGGCCGTCGCGACGTCGTACAGGCGGCCCTCGCGGGACGGGGTGCGGAAGGAGAAGGAGGCGTCGATGTGCACGACGTCGCCGATCGCGCCGTCGCGGACGAGCTCGAGCAGCGCGGCGGTCTGCGGGTGGAAGCGGTACATGTACGCCTCGACCAGCGGCAGACCGGCGCTGCGGGCGGCGTCGACCAGGGCCATCGCCGTGCCGTGATTGACGGCGAGCGGCTTCTCGCAGAGCACGGCCTTGCCGGCCTCGAGCGCCTGCAGCACGAGCGCGGCGTGACCCGTGTGCACGGTGGAGATGTAGACCGCGGTGACCCGCGGATCGGCGAGGACCGCGGCGTAGTCGCCGGCGGTCGCGTCCGCGAAGCCGTGCTCGACTGCCTCGGCGGCGAAGGCCGCGGCGCGCCCCGGGTCGGAGCTGCCCGCCGCGACGAGCCGGGCGCCGCGGTCGCTCGCCGGGAGCTGGGAGAGGAACCGGCGCGCGATGCTGCCGGGGCCGAGCACCGCCCAGCCGGGTGCGGGAGTGGTCGGGGTGGAGTCGGTCATGGGTGACCCTTTCGCGGCGTCGTCGGCGTGAACGTTCACGCACCACGGTAGGCGGGCGGGAGGGGACGGGACAAGTGCGTCGCGGATCCTGCACGTGAACGTTCACCACGAGACCGGGGGCGCTCCCCCGCTGCTCGAGCGGCCGGGCGGCCGGGCGGCCGGGCGGAGGGAGGGTCGCCGGGATCGCTTTCGATGCCGAGCGCCGTCTCGGTCTCGGCGAGCGACGGCCGCGGCCCGGCCCGGAGGTCGCCGAGGGCGTCTTTCCGCAGGTCGCCGAGGGCGTCGTTCCGCCGGAACACGTCGCCGTCACGGACGGACGGAGCACACAGGCAGCGGCGCCTCTGAGCAGCTCGCCTTCGTCGGGTCGCCACGAGTACCGTCCCGAGTGGGGTGCCTCAGCGGGACTCTTCATCGGACGGGGTTGTCGGGACACTGCGAGCCGCGGGATCCCGCGGCCGGTTCTGCTGCGTGCGCGTGTACCGGAGAACCACCCCTATCGGACGCCCGCTCAGCGATCACCTTCGAGACGTGATCCGCCCCGACCGGTGATGCGGTTCACTGTGGACATGAATCAACGTCGCCTCGTGGTCCTTGCTTGCGCAGCAGCGCTCGTGATCACAGCAGGAGGTGCAGCTGCCCTCCTGCTGACCGCGCAGAGCTCGCTACCACCCGCCGGCTCCGCGCGCTCCACGCTCACGGCTCTCGAGCCGGGCGTTCTGACCGGGGATGTCGAAGCGATCCGTGCTGCCGCTGGCGCGACGTCGGAGGAACAGGCTTCCGGGATCCTCGATTCCTGTGCTGACGTATCAGCGACGGATACGCAGTTCGACGTGTTCGATGAGCTCGTGCCGACCTCTGCCCACGCTTACCTCGCCGGCGCATCCCGCTCTGGAGCCGCCGCGCGCAGTGCGTGCGAAGTGTGGATCAGCTGGGATGGCGAAGCATGGGTCGCCAGCTCGAAGCACACCACCGCATCTCCGACACCTCTCCCCACGAGCTGACCGGACCTGCTGCGCTGCGGGAGACGGAACAAGCATCGGCGCCTCAAGCGACCGGTGAACGACCCCCTTACGGAACAGTGCGTGCGCACCAGCGAGGAAAGAACGGCGTGTCCATTGCGACCCTCTAATCTGACGAAATGGACGCTTGGGCGAAGAGAACCGTCGGAACCGTTTCTGTGATCGTCGGCGCGCCGATCGCCCTCCTCACCTTCGGGGTCGGCTGGATCCAGGAAGGGTGGGAGGTCCCCGTCCTGCAGTGTCAGCACAGCAACTACCCTCCGGGTATCCCTCTCGAGGGCGGAGGGGTGTCGGGCGAACGGATCTACTACCCACTCGGTCTCTCCTGCACTTACGAGGACGGCTCTCGGAGCGTCACGGTGAACTACTACAACTGGGACTGGACGGCCGCCTTCACCGCATCAGCTGCGGTCGCACTGCTGGGAGTCGGCATGCTCGCGACAGCAAGTAGGCGAAAGACCAACGCCGCCGTCCCCCCGGTTGAGCGCGCTGCCGAGGACAACGCACTTCGCTAGATCACGACCGCTCAACCATCCCCATACGGGACCGGGCGGTCTCGGGGTGGAAGACTCTGCGGTAGCTTCACGAGCGGGGGTGGTCATGGTGGAAGTACTCAAGGGTTTGAGCCTGCTCGCTTCGGGTGTCGTGATCGCCTTGATCTGCTCGGTGTTGGAGTTTCAGAACGGCGTTCGTGCGGACCTGGATCAGACCGGGGGCCAGCTCAGCCCGGTCCTGGTCGTGGGTTTTCTGATCGGACTCGTCGTGTCAGCCGTCGGCGCGGTCGTGCTCTACCGGTGCTACGAGCGTGCGCGCGGCGTTCGCTAGCTGCTAGCCGGAATCTGCAGCCGGAGCGTCAGGCGCTGTGGACATGCGGCCTGTGGCGGTGCGGTCGAGAGATGGGGATTTCGCTGACGCCGCACGCGACAGACCGACGGGGGCCGCCGGTGCCGCCCTGCTCTGGGCCGCGACGCACAGCGCGGGCGAGAGCAGTACCCACCCACTCAGCGGCCACTGAACGATCCCTGTACGGGACGACGAACGGGCGGGCGCCCCATAAAATCAGCGCTCGTGCGGTTTCGCCCGAATATCCAGCTCCGTTTCGGCATACTCCTGCCCGCAGCTCTGATCTGCGTGCCGGCAGCGACAGTATGGAAGCCCGGCCTCGCGCTGGACGAGCAGCTGGTCTTCATCGTCATCTTCGCGGTCGTCATATCGCTCGCTGCGCGGTGGGTTGTTTTCAGCGGTGTCAGCCTGCGAGAGAACGACCTCACCGTCCACGGGGTCTGGTGGTCCCGACGCGTCCCTCGCGACCAGACCATCCGAGTGCGCCAAAAAGCCGGCTTGATGGTCCTGCACTGGCGCGACCGTCACGGCCGCATCCGGCACACACCGATGATCGCTTTCACGTCCGCATCCAACGATCCCTCATGGGCCGCAAGTCACAACACTCACGTAGCTCGAGCGGTCAACGACTGGATTGCCGGCGGAGACGGGCGCGGCGCGGGTCGCAGAGTCAAGGACAATTAGAACCCTGCGTGCCGGTGAACCATCGGCTAACGAGACCGCGTGCCGTACAAGGCGCTCTTCACTCCCCGCCGTTCACTCACCGAATGAGCGAACAAGCTGTGCCCGTCGACGTTCTGCGCGTGCACGGTGCGTCACCGCTGGCGCGATAATGTCGTGCTCGTCGTGGAGGGCGATCCGCGCGTGGTGTCGGTTAATCTCGTCGCTGTCTTCTGCGATGAGTTCGATTGCTCGTCTGGGTCGGTCGGCGCGGAATAGTACTGCCGAGCGCACCTCGACCGACCGGTCGCGCGCCAGCCGGAGCAACTGCTCGTCATTGGGGTACTGGAGTCCACCCTCTGCGGCTCCGGCGCGGACGGCGCGATCGCGGTCGGTGATGAGACGCTCCATCTGTGTCAGGGAGATGCGGGGGTTGCGCGCGCACATGCCGCGGACAACCGGTGACGGGTCGGTGAGAAGCGACTCGAAGATCTCCAAGTCGTCGGTGGTCTGAGCCGTCCGGCCACGAGTCTCCCCGAAGGGATCCGCCGCGAGTGTTCTCTGTACCGCAAGGGCGAGCGACCTTTGGTCGTCGTCCGCGTACAGGTGGGCAAGGATCGCACGGACCCACTTGTCCGTTGATTTCGCCGCGATCTCGTGGAGTTGCGGGCGTTCACGAAGGCTGGTGGCGGCGGCGAGGCGCACGGCGTCGACGTCATCAGCGAGGAGACGCCCGATCGTCAGGTCATCCGCAGCGGCGTTCTCGGCAACAGCGATGCGCACCGATTTCGACTCGTGCCCGGCGAGTACCCGCAGGAGCACAGCGTCCACCGACGACTCTGCCCGAAACTTTGCCGAACGAATTGAGGGCATGACCACGATCATGTCAGCAGGCGTCGCGGTCGATGCGGGGGAACCAGTCGCGTACCAAGGCGGTAGGAGTTTCAGTCTCGATAGCCGATCGTTCACCGGGTCTGCTGCAAGGGAGAGCGGTCGGATCGATCCGAGTCAAGGGGACGCGCCGTCAGCTGGCGGGGGAGACGTCCGGTGCGACGGTTTCCGGGAAATCTGCTGGTGTGTGCGCCGTCTCGTGGGTGAGGGTGTCGACTGACCAGGTACCCGCGTGCAGCCGTAGCGTCGCCTCCTGGAAGAAGGAGTAGGCGTACTCCGGAGCCGCTTCGCCGATCTCGTACGGACTCCGCTGAAGGGTGGTGCTCTCGGTGAACGTCACCGTGGCCGAGTCGCCCGTGATCTGCACCGAGTTCAGCGCCACCTGGGTCTCGAACGCGGTGAAGGATTCCCGAGCTCGAGGTAGTGGTCCCGCTGAGCGCGCAGTCGGGCGTCGTCCTCCATGACCGCAGCAAGTCGTTTCGGCGTCGAGGTCGACTCCGGGACGCCGAGGCCGGTGAGCTGCGGCGATCCCTCGACCAGGCTCTGAGCGTTCCGGTGCTCGAGGTCTGCGATTAGTGCCGTCGAGATCGCCTCGTTCTGCGACGACGAGGACGCGAGGCCGACGACCACCGCTGCACCGACTCCCGCAACGCACACAGCGCTCAGGGCTATGACAAGCACCCTGGCAGGACGCACGGCTCTCTCCTCGCGGGAAGCCGATGACCGGCTGCCGCGAGCATATCGACCACGGTGGAACTCTCGCCGCCGAGGAATCTTCTGGTCAGCAGTGTCCTGGCCCCCGTGTGTAGCAGTGGGAGGACCGGCATTCCGGCCGTCCCGAAAGAGGATCGGCTATCGAGACAAGTTCCGGCAGCGGCGGGGGTGTCGGACCACGCGGCCGTTGGCGAGAACCGCACATTGCGAGCCGTATTTCCTGAGTCCGACGACCCACGTCTGAGCGATCCGTCCGACCAGGCTGTGACCATGACTGAATCGCCCATCACTCGATCAACTCTTCTCCACCAGTCGCTTGCAGGCGGCATGGACGTGTCCCACGTCGAGGTGCGCCGAATCTCAATCGCAGCTGGCACGAAGGGCGGTGCTCACGTTCACAACGGCCCTGTCTTCGGAGCCATCGAAAGGGGGTCGGTCACATTCCAGATCGGTGAGGAGGCACAAACCACCCTTCGCGCCGGCGACGTCTTCTACGAGCCTGCCGGGGTCATCGTCTCCAAGTTCGACACCACGAGCGAAGACGTCGTGTTCATCGGCTACTTCCTCCTGGCGGACGGGGCAGCACCCGAGATCGAGTTCACTGCGCAGGACTGACCGCTAGCCCGTCCCCGTACGGGCGGCCTCCCGCGACGGATCGCACGTGCACTCAACGCTGGTCGAGTGGTCGGAACGTGGAATCCTCGTCCCATGATCGTGAGCGACGGACAGGCCTGCGCCCCAGGGGACCTCGACGTGCTCACCGACCGACTCCGACTGTGCCGGCCCGCCGAAACCGACCTCGACGAGCTGTCCCGCCTCTACACCGATCCGCGGATCGCGGAAGAAGATCCGCTCCTCCTCCATCTCTCCGCCGATCAGACCCGGGCCGTCATCGCATACCGAAGGACCCAGTGGACACAAGACGGACTCAGCAGCTGGGTGATCCGCCGGCGCGACTCCCCCACCGACAACCATGATCTGATCGGAATGGGCGGATGCACCCTCCTCTCCGACGCGGCCTGGAACGTGGCGTTCACCCTCCACCCCGACCACTGGGGAAAGGGCTACGCGCAGGAAGTCGCCCTCACCGGCATCGAACTCGCCCACTTACTCCGACCGGAACTGCCCGTCACCGCGGTCGTCGCAGAACGCAACGCACGCTCCCGCCGCACGATTGAGCGACTCGGCCTCCAGCGGAGGTGGGAAGGTCCGGATGCGCACAGCCCGGACCCGACCGCTCGAATCGTCCTCTACGCCGACCGCCAGCTCTCCATCGAACAAGTCCGCCAACTCACCAGCTAAATCCGGCCGCAGCACGACCTCATCAGCCGGCCAGGGATCCCTCACGGGACCGTCAATGGTGATGAGGCGATGAGTGAGCACGTTCGTGCCTGCGTCAAGACAGTGGATCTGCCGCGGTGGAGCATCCCCTGCTAGGACGCTGCCTGCTCTCCAGCAGCTGCGCGGCGAGCGGCGTCTGCCTGGTGGCGATAGAGCGACGCGCGACTCCACCCAACGAGACGAGCAGCATCCTCAGCAGTGCGACCACGCGCTCGCGCGTCCGCGGCGATCGCGAGCTTGTCCGCGACCACCGCAGGATCCGACAGGGCCGGCCGAAGCGCGTTCCGCTCGCACGTGCGGCGGCGATGCCGGCGTTGACGCGTTCAACGATGAGCTCCCGCTCGTACTCCGCGAGCGTGGCGAGCATGTTCAGCATCAGCCGGCCCGTCGACGTCGACGGATCGATGCCGTCGGAGATCGACCGGACCTGCACGCCGCGGTCACGCAACAGGTTCACCGTGTTCAGCACGTCGATCAGCGACCGGCCGAGACGGTCGACCCGCCAGACGACGACGGTGTCCCCGCCCTCGGCGTACTCGAGCAGCTTCTTCATCCCGCGACGCTCGATGGCGGTCTTGCTGCCAGACGTCACGTCCGCGAACACGTCCCGCTTCTGAACGCCAGCCGCAACGAGCGCGTCGACCTGCAACTGCGCATCCTGACTCGACGTACTCACACGCGTATAACCGAGAAGTCTCACGAGCTCAGTTTGACTCGGAAAGCCCCTCCAAGCACCCTCCTGAGACGAAGTACTAGGAGACAAGTTGTTGAGACAGTGAGGCCTCCGCCGTTCCGGCCGAGGCCAACTTCGGAACGGCTCTCAACGGGCTGTCTCAAAAAGCTAATGTTTCGTGAGGCGGTCACCGGATGAGGAGCGGCTGCGGTTGTCTCGCAACGGAGTACTTTGCGATCGGTGCCGGAGTAGTGCGCCGTAGTCGCGAGACCAACGGCTTCGCCGCAGCGCCCGGCCGCGAAGCCGCACGAAGCCGACCATCGAGACGTCCCGCGTCCCCAGGGATGCGGGCCCGACCCGTGCCGATGCCTATCTCGTTCGACGCCGTCGCCCGACTTCATCGGGCTGTCGAACGGGATTATCCAGCCGACGCCAGCTCACCATGGTCGACCGTCGGCACCGATGATGGTGAACCGTGCTGCCGGCCCGCGACGGGACGGCCTTGTGGCGTCTTGACGACGCATGAAGCGCCACAGACCGCGCCTGTAGCTCGGGTATGGTGAAAACGTGATCACCGGAGAGCTCAAGAGCAAGATCGATCGAGTCTGGGATGCGTTCTGGTCCGGGGGGATCTCGAATCCACTCGAGGTGATTGAGCAGATCACCTACCTGCTGTTCGTGCGGCGGCTTGATGACCTGCAGACGCTCGCCGAGAGGAAGGCGCGCGTCACTGGCGGTGCGATCGAGCGACCAATTTATCGGCGGGGGCTGGAGCATCTGCGGTGGAACCGCTTCAAGAACGACGATCCAGAGGTCATGTGGCAGGTCGTCGGCAACGAGGTGTTTTCGTTCCTGCGCACCCTCGGCGGCGACGGTTCGACCTACGGTGAGCACATGCGCGACGCCCGCTTCACCATCCCGACGCCCGCGTTGCTGTCGCGGGTGGTCGACATGCTCGACGACATTCCCATGGCAGAGCGGGATACCAACGGCGACCTCTACGAGTACCTGCTGTCGAAGATTGCCTCCGCCGGCGTGAACGGGCAGTTCCGCACGCCCCGGCACATCATCGAGCTGATGGTCGCCATGATGGCGCCACAGCCCGCCGACGAGATCTGCGACCCCGCGTGCGGCACCGCCGGGTTCCTCGTCGCCGCATCGGAGTACGTGCGACGCGAGCACCCCGGTGTGCTGACGAACAACGCGCAGCGCTCGCACTTCCACACGAGCATGTTCCACGGGTTCGACTTCGACTCGACCATGCTGCGCATCGGCAGCATGAACATGCTGCTGCACGGCATCGAAGCCCCCGACATCCGCTACCGCGACTCTCTCTCCGAGGGTGTGAGCGACGACGCGGAGCGGTACACGCTGATCCTCGCCAACCCTCCCTTTGCCGGATCCCTCGACTACGAGTCGACGGCGAAGGACCTGCAGCGCATCGTGAAGACAAAGAAGACCGAGCTGCTCTTCGTCGCCCTGTTCCTGAAGCTACTGAAGCCCGGCGGCCGCGCGGCCGTGATCGTGCCCGACGGTGTGTTGTTCGGCTCGTCGACTGCACACAAGGCGCTGCGGCGCATGCTCGTGGAGGACCAGAAGCTAGACGCAGTCGTCAAGCTTCCGTCTGGCGTCTTCCGCCCCTACGCGGGCGTGTCGACCGCGGTCCTGTTCTTCACAAAGACGAACTCCGGGGGCACCGAGGACGTCTGGTTCTACGACGTGCGCGCCGACGGATTCTCCCTTGACGACAAGCGCAACCCGATCGAGGCGAACGACCTGTCGGATGCGCTCACCCGCTGGGCAGACCGCCGCACCAGCGAACGCGACCGCGACCGCACCGACCAGTCGTTCACCGTGCCCAAGGCAGAAATCGCCGCACAGGGCTACGACCTCTCCCTGAACCGCTACAAGGAAATCGTCCACGACGAGGTCGAGCACCGGCCACCTCTCGACATCATCGCCGACATCGAGAAACTTGAAGCAGAGATTGCAGATGGGCTCGCCGAGCTGAAGGCGATGCTCTCGTGAGGGTGGCGCGCTTATCTGACGTTGCCACGATAAATCCAAAAAGCGATCGAGTACTTGGAGAACAGTTTGTTTCCTTCGTCGGGATGGCGCAACTGGATGACGTGACAGCGATAGCGAGTCCCCTCGATTCTCGGAGTTTTGCTGCTGTTTCAAAGGGTTATACGGTGTTCCGTAATTGTGACTTGCTTGTGGCGAAGATCACGCCGTGCTTCGAGAATGGAAAAATTGGACGGGCGGTCCTCGACGAGGAGATCGGGGTCGGCTCTACGGAATTTCACGTCGTGCGTCCTGGACACGAGATCGATGAAAGATATCTTCTACACTTCCTACGTCGTCCGGAAGTGCGCAAAAGCGGCGAATTGCGCATGACCGGAAGTGGAGGTCAGCGCCGCGTTCCGGCGGACTTCCTTCAGAAGCTCGAAGTCCCGTTACCGCCACTCGAGGAGCAGCGGCGGATCGCCGCGATACTCGACCGCACCGACGCCCTGCGCGCCAAGCGCCGCCAGGTGCTCGCCCACTTCGAGTCTCTTGAGACCGCGCTATATGAAGATGTTTTTTCAAGCGGCGAGTGGCCCTCGTTTCGGCTCGGCGAAGTTGCGTCAACGACGAGCGGCGGGACGCCAAACCGCGCCAGGCCCGAAAATTATGGAGGCGGAATAGCCTGGGTAAAATCGGGCGAGCTGCATTCTGGCGTTGTAATGGAGACCTCGGAAACTATCAGTGACATTGGACTTACTTCCAGTTCCGCGAGCTTGATGCCCGCGGGTACCGTCCTTATCGCAATGTACGGCGCAACCGCGGGAGTCGTCAGTCGGCTTGGAATTGATGCCGCCACAAATCAAGCGGTCTGTTCCATAACACCCGGCCCTCAACTCGACGCGTCTTATTTGATAGCAGCACTAAAATCGATGAGTTCGCAACTACGTAACCTTCGTAGCGGTGGCGCTCAACCAAATTTGAGCCAAGCAGTAATTCGCGCGCTGGAAATCAAGGTCCCTTCGATTCGGGCGCAGCAAGAATTTGCGCGAAAGATTTCCGGCGTTGCAAGCGCACGTCAACGCATTAAACTTGGCATGGCGACTGATGACCAGCTATTCACATCAATACAGTCGCGTGCTTTCCGTGGTGACCTGTGACCGCGAACTTTGACTTCGTGCGCGCCGCATGGCCGGACGTCTGGGCAGACGCATCTCGCGCGGAGTCCTACCTGTCGAGCGACTCCCGCTCGGCGTGCTTCTACAGTCGCCGCGCCATCGAGCAACTAATAGGTCAGCTGTACGAGGTGCTCAATCTGCCCGTCCCGTACCAGGACGACCTCGCCGCGCGAATCAATGACGCCGGCTTCGCGCGGATCACTGGAGTGGGGATCGGGCAGAAGCTGAACCTGATTCGGAAGCTGGGCAACCAGGCCGTGCACGCCCGGCAGCCGATACGGCCCGATATCGCGCTCGCAGTACTGCGCGAGTTGCATCACGTGCTGGTGTGGGCGGTGTTCCGGCATTCGGCGCATCCGGAAATTGTTCCGACGGGCGCGACGTTCGATCCTGCACTCGCTGCCCGAGCGGCACCACTCACGCGTGAGGACGTGCAGCGGCTCGCGGCGAAGTTCGCCGCGCAGGACGAGGCCCACGCCAAGGCCCTCGCGGACCGGGACGAGCTCGCGGCCGGGCAGGCTGCGGAGATCGAGCAGCTGCGGGCGCAGGTGGCGGCGGCGCAGGCGGCGAACCATGCGCCCGACGATCACGACTACTCCGAAGCCGAGACCCGCGACCTGTTCATCGACGTGCTGCTGGCCGAGGCGGGCTGGCCGCTCACCGACGCGCGCGATCGCGAGTTCGAGGTCGCCGGCATGCCGAACGGGCAGGGAGCCGGGTTCGTCGACTACCTGCTGTGGGGAAGCGACGGGCTGCCATTGGCGGTTGTCGAGGCGAAGCGCACGACGAAGAGTGCGCAGGTCGGGCAGCAGCAGGCGAAGCTTTACGCCGACCGCCTCGAAGCCGCTTACGGGCGGCGGCCGGTCGTGTTCTTCACGAACGGCTACGAGCACTGGCTGTGGGATGACGCGGCCGGGTATCCCCCGCGCCAGATCGCCGGGTTCTTCACGCGCAGCGAGCTCGAGCTGATGGTCCAGCGCCGCTCGACCCGCCTGGCTCTGTCCGGGGCCCCCGTAAGTTCGGGCATCGCGGGCCGCCACTACCAGGTGCGGGCGATTCGGGCGGTCGGGGACGTGTTCGATCGCAAGCAACGGCAGGCGTTGCTGGTCATGGCGACGGGGTCGGGCAAGACGCGGACGGTCATCGCGCTGGCCGACCAGCTGATGAAGGCGAACTGGGCCAAGCGCATCCTGTTCCTCGCCGACCGGACCGCCCTGGTCAACCAAGCGGCAAACGCCTTCAAGGCGCACCTTCCCGGCGCCGCGACGGTGAATCTGGTCACGGAGCGGAACGCTGAGGGCCGCGTGTACGTCTCGACCTATCCCACGATGATGAACCTGATCGACAACATGACCGACGGCGAGGGCACTCCGACGCGGCGATTCGGGCCGGGGTTCTTCGACCTGATCGTGATCGACGAAGCACACCGCTCGATCTACCAGAAATACGGTGCGATCTTCGACTGGTTCGATGCGCTGCTCGTCGGCCTGACGGCGACTCCGAAGGATGAGGTCGACCACAACACCTATCGCCGGTTCCACCTTGAAGACGGTGTGCCGACCGATGCGTACGGGCTCGACGAAGCCGTCGCCGAAGGGTTCCTGGTGCCGCCGCGCGGGGTATCGGTCGGCACTCGGTTCCTGCGTCAAGGGATTCGCTACGAGGAACTCAGCGACGAGGAGAAGGACGACTGGGACGCGCTCGACTGGGGCGACGGCGGAACGCCAACCACGGTCGATGCGGAGGAAGTAAACCGGTTCCTCTTCAACGAGGACACCGTTGACAAGGTGCTCGCGACCCTCATGACGCGCGGGTATAAGGTCGCCGGCGGCGACCGGCTCGGCAAGACGATCGTCTTCGCGAAGAACCAGGCGCACGCCGAGTTCATCCAGCGTCGCTTCGACGAGCAGTACCCGGAACACGCCGGGCACTTCGCCCGCGTCATCACCCACGGCACCCCGTACGCGCAGAACCTGATCGACGAGTTCTCGATCGCGGACCACGCGCCGCACATCGCGATCTCGGTCGACATGCTCGACACCGGCATCGACGTGCCCGAGATCGTGAACCTGGTCTTCTTCAAGCCGGTGCGGTCGAAGTCGAAGTTCTGGCAGATGATCGGCCGCGGCACCCGGCTGCGTTCCGACCTGTTCGGAGAGGGCCAGCCCAAGCAGGACTTCCTGGTGTTCGACTTCTGCGGCAATCTCGAGTTCTTCAGCCAGGACCTGCCTCGCAGCGAGGGCTCGACACAGAAGTCACTCACCCAGCGACTGTTCGAAGCCCGGCTCGGGCTGATCACCGCGCTCGACCGCGCTCAGCTCGACGCGGATCTGCGCGCATCGACCGCCGGCACCCTGCACGAAGTCGTCACGGGGATGAACATCGACAACTTCCTCGTCCGCCCGGAACGGCGCTGGGTCGAGCAGTTCGCCGACTCCGCCGCCTGGGATGCGCTGACACCGGACGACGCGGCCGATGTGCTCGCACACCTGGCCGGTCTGCCATCGGACGTGAGAGACGAAGACGTCGACGCGAAACGCTTCGATCTGCTGATCCTCCGCAGGCAGGTCGCGCAGCTCGACGGCGACCTGCTCGCCGCCGATCGCATTCGCCAGCAGGTGCAGGCGATCGCGACGGCACTGCTGGCGAAATCGGCGATTCCGTCGGTCGCGGAGCAGCTCGTGCTGCTGGAGGAGATCTCCGGCGATGACTGGTGGGTCGACGTGACCCTCGGCACGCTCGAGACCGCACGGCTGCGCCTCCGCGCGCTCGCGCGCTTCGTCCCGAACGTCACCCGCCCTCGGGTCTACACCGACTTCATCGACGAGCTCGGCGACGCGACCGAAGTCGTGCTGCGACAAACCACTCCGGGCACCGACCTCGAACGCTTCCGAGCGAAGGCGGCCGCCTACCTGCGACAGCACGAGGACCACCTGGCACTGCAGCGTCTGCGCCGCAACAGGCAGCTCACACCCGACGACCTCAGCGCCCTCGAAATGATGCTGCTCGCCAGTGGAGCCGGCTCGAAGGCCGACATCGACCTGGCCGCCGAACAGGCGCAGGGACTCGGACCGTTCATCCGCTCCCTCATCGGCCTGGATCGAGAGTCGGCACTCGAGTCCTTCACCCGTTTCCTCGACGGGTCGCGCTTCTCCGTCGACCAGATCCGATTCATCCATCTAATCGCCGACGAGCTCACCGCGAACGGTCTGATGGACGCAGGCCGACTCTACGAATCGCCCTACACGGACCGCGCCCCGAGCGGTATCGACTATCTCTTCGACGAATCCGACGTGACCGCCATCGTGAAGATCCTGCACGACGTCAACGCTCACGCCCGACCCGAAATCGTGGCCTGAGCTCGCCCGGCTCTCGCATGACAATCTACAAACAGACACTCGCAGTCAACCTCGCTGGGAGGCGCAAGCGGAACGAAGGAACCCCTAGGGCAACGTATCCGGCGGGAAGTAGCCGCCCGAAAATGATCCCAGCATTAGCCAAGGAGGCAAGCATTCTCGCGATCGAGCGCACCGTATTTCCGCGCGAGTACGAATATTCCGACCAACCTTCAAGGTTGTGGGGCGGCCAGTATGAATGGTTTTGGGGCGTCCCTGACACGCTCCGCGCGGCTGCAGGGGAGCACGGTAAGCGGGCGGTTCCTGCTACACCAAGAAGCCAGGATCCGCTTCACCAATGGACTGGCTATTGGGGGGCCTTGCAAACTGTGCTGATGTACCGCCTTGGCTGGACCCGTCCAGATCTCGGGCTTGCTTGGTGGTACGAAACGGGCAAGCCCACCGATGATCCAACCCTTCGGCTCATCTCGGAAGTGTGGGACTCGGACGGCAACCTTGACACCTTTCTAGGATGGCTCCTGCTACGCGGTAGCCGCTACCCCGTTGGAACTTCCAAGCCAACCTGGGTCGAAGCGCCTACCAATGTCCAGTTGCTTCCGAATCACTGGCAACGGTGGATGCGCGAAATTGGGACATCGGCTCGGGTGTTGAATCAGAAATGGTTCTCGCTCGACTCATCTCAGCCGGGCGATTCCCTGCATCTCTCCAGTCACCTTGGCGAGGGGGGAACCCCCGACTCGTCCGCGTACCTCGCCCCGGTAGCATTTGAACACCGACGAGCCGTCTTCGTTACTTCAGCGGCGGACGCCTGGTATGTCGACTTGAAGAATCGCGGCGATGAGCTACCCGTCATCGGTGTGCAGTCGTGGAAGGTAGACGTTTTTGTAAAACCGATCGGGTATCTGGGCACCTACCGCCGGTCCATGCAGACGGGTTTGTGGTTCACAGGCCGCCACCGGTACCACGCTGCGGGGAACTGATGTTGGATGGGCGCCCTTCGACTGACCGGTACATCGACACGCAAGCCTGACGGATTGCGAGCGAAATCGCACGACGCAACCCGACCCTTCGGGTGGCCGAAACTGACCATGACGTCGTTGGCTCCTCGCTCTGCCTTCATGCACCGGGCGCGCCGGCCGAGACGCAGGTGCTGTTCAGCCGAATCGCTGGAATCAACATCGTCGGAGGTTCGATTTTCAACCTCGGCTGGACCGACGTCTTCGCGGCTGCATCGCCGCACGAGGTTGTGAAGCGCGTTGAGGCTGACTTGATGCTCACGCCGCTGTCGCCGGTGCCGCCCTGCTCTCGGCCGCGACGCACAGCGCGGCCGAGAGCAGCACCCGCCGGCTCGACGGCCCGCTGAGCGATCCCCATACGGAACGGCCAGCACGCATCTGCCGTAAGCGGTGAGCCGGCGTATCGAAGACCGTTGCGCAGGCAGTGGACACATCCTCGGTACCAGGCCCAGTAGCAGACCTCAACTCGAGCTACCCACGGAATTTGATGGTCACTTCCACGAGCTTCGCCAGCTTCAACGCGATGGTCAGAGGAACGCGTCAAGACTCAGCCGACGCCGCGATGTGCCGCCCACGTATCCGCGACGAACTCCGTCACCGCCACTGTCGCGTTGAACACCAGCCGGGCATGCCGACGCTCAGCGGGGCTAGCGTCTGCGCGGCCGTGACCGGTCCCCATGGAAATTCGAGCCTCCGAGACGTTCCTCACCACCGACTGCAGGTTGCGAAGCATCCCCTTCAGCGAGTCGGAAGCACGCGAGTCTTCCGGCACCGCGTTCGCGTGGATACCAAGTGCCCGCGCCGCTGCGCCAAAGAGCACCGGTAAGTCATCGCGGTCGGAGTAATCCACCTCGAATCCTCGCAAAACGAGTTTCGCCTGAGACTCGAGTAGCTCCTTGCAGTGCGCGATCGCGGCGGCCGGGTCGGTGTCGATGTCCCGTCGAAGGCGCTTGAGCTGCTGGTCTAGGACCACCCGGTCCACCACATCGGGAGCAGCGACGATGACCGTCTCTGGGTCGTGGACACCTGCGATTTCGCGACCGCCGTAGTAGACGTTGTCGCCCACGCGGCGCTGCTCAAACAGCTCCCACCCCAATGGAACCAGGATCTCGTTGTACGCAGCGACCATCTCGGCGGAGATGACCGCATCCTGCTGCGTGGCGGGCCGTACTGTCGCCGTGAGGAAGGCAAGGAACTGCTCATCGGGGCAGTGCAACAAGTTGAACCTCGGGTCAGTGAAGACCCAGTCGTCGTCCCAGTCTCGGTTGTTGACGCGGTGCTGCCAGATGTCCTCCGCGGCCGTCGGGAACTGCGATCGGCGACTGTCCGTCGTGGGCAGTTCCCGCAGGTTGTACAACCGCGCAAGGAATGAGTCCTCGTTCTGGCTGCCGGCCCAGTGGTACCCCAGCGACGTCAGCCACTCCGACAGGTCTGTGCGAGATTGCGCACTGATCCGATTCTTCGCGGTCACGACATGACTGTACGACTCTGACTGCGTAGCAGAATGTTGCCGTGGCCACCGTGAAGCACCCGCAGTTCCGCCGCGACATCGTCATCGCGATCGCTGACGCTCTCGGTGACACAGATGTCGGACTCTCGGGCTCCGAGATCGGACGAGCTCTGGCACACACAGGCATCCCAGACCCGGTCCCGACGATGACCAAGCGCCATCGCTTGGCGACGGCGCTCCAACAGAAACAAGCGCGGGACCAAGCGGGAAACTGCATCATCGCGTTCATCACGACGGCGATGGGCGTCGGGAATTACGTCCGCCGCCCCGCACGGTTTGAGGAGCTTCGGGAACTGCTAGATCCCGCTCTCGCCCTCGCCGGTCTGCGGGTCCGCGATGACGGACGGGTCGGCAAATCGAAGGCCGCAGAGACGCTGGACGAAGTGCAGGCGCTCACGGGTCGACTCCTCCGAGAACTGCAGCGCAGGAACGTGCACGAGGAAGTCATCCGGTACTGCCAGGAAGAGCTCATCCGTCGGTCCACGTTCCACGCCGTGTCGGAGGCAACGAAGGGACTGGCGTCGCGTCTTCGGCTGATGACGGGCGCGACTACTGACGGCGCTGAGCTCATAGATGAGGTATTCTCCACCAGGGAGCGGCGCCCGATGGTTCGCATCAATGACTTCGAGACGAAGTCCGAAGCGAGCGAACATGTCGGCTTCTCGACCATGATGAAAGGCGTGATGGGAACCTTCCGTAATCCCACGGCGCACGCAACCCGAACTGAATGGGAAGTGCGCGAGGACGATGCGCTCGATCTGTTCAGCACACTGTCCTACCTGCACCGGAGGCTGGATACCGCGCGCGTGCGACGCCGCGAATGACCGGTCGGGTATCCCCCAACGGACAGTCATCTGAGCGGAGACTCCGCCGATTGGCGGGCCGTCATAAGTCGCGCGTACATGAACATGTCGCGGGGCTCGCCTCCGACTCGCTCCCAGCTGCGGAGCAGTCCCTCTCGCTCGTAACCGGCCGACTCGGCCGCACGCCAGGATCCGGTGTTCCACGGTTCGACGTACAGCTCGAGGCGGTCGAGGGAGTCGAGGTCGCGAGCCCAGGTGGTGAGGATCCCGAGCGCTTCCGCCGCGTAACCCTGACGGCGCTGCGACGGGAGCACCCAGTAGCCGATGCTCGCCCGCGCGCCGGCTGCGCTGAGGGGGAAGAGGCCGATGTGCCCGACCGCGGAGTCGCTGTCGTCCGCGATGGCGAAGACGTAGGCCGACCGGTCGCGGATGCGGGCGCTCTGCCGCTCCACGAACGCGAGCGCTTCGCCCGGATCGATCGTCGTCGGAACGGTCGTGACCGTCGGAATGTAGTGATCCTGCGACGCCTCCTGCACGGCCGGCACGTCCGACGCCCGCCACGCTCGCAGGTGCAGTCGCGGCCCGGTCAGCTCGGGCAGCTCGAAAGGCTCGACCTTCATGCGGTCGATGGTTCCACAGCCCCGCGCACTGGTCAGCGGTGCTGCAACCAGGTGTTCGGCTCCACGTAGATTCCCTCGTCCGCGTCGTGGTCGACGTGCAGCGTGGAGAGGCCGCCGGGGATGACGTACTCCCCCGACGCCGGCAGGACCATCCCGGTCCACTCCTCCCACTGGGCGACGGTGCCGGTCATCACCTGCGACCGAGGGGCGACGTCGAGGACGCTCGCGCCCATCCGCACGTGCGTGCGCAGCCACGGATCCAGCGGCAGCCCGTCCCCTCGGGTCCAGGCCGCGTAGACGTCGATCGGGGTCAGCGGGTAGCGCGGTTTCATCGTCGGGCGCAGCGGCACGATCACGTGCTCGCAGCCGGCGGCGAGGCTGAGGTCGCGAAACGCTCCAAGCAGCGTCCCGGCGAGGCCGGCGCCGGTGCGGTCTGGGTGCACCTGCGTGGCGCAGACGACGAGGGTCGTCGCCTCGTCCTCCTCTTCGAGCGCCCGGCGGAGGGAGTCGCCGTACCCGGCGGGCAGTCCCTCGCGGGTGCCGTCCCACCGGATCGGCACCGCCCAGCCCGCAGCGACCGGCACGTCCTCATCAAGGACCACGAGCTCGAACCGGGTGAATCGCTCGCGGACGTGCGGCAGGTGCTCCTCCGCGAGGCGGTCGGCGGAGATGAACGCCGGCCACCCCGAGCTGAACAGCGCCTCCATCTGCGCCTCGTCGCGTCGGCGCGCGTTGAGTACTTCTACTGAAGTCATGGTCACAGTGTGCGCCGCTCGCCGCTGCGGGCGCCGCCCACTGGACCGGTTTCCGCCCCGTCAGGCTCTTCCTGCCGTCAGCTGGCGGCGTTCACCGGGCAGTTCAGGGCAGCTGGCCCCCTCCTCATGTGTGACTGCCCTCGTGGCGTCCTTGAAGCAGTTTCTGGAACGCGTCAGATCGGCGTCCTGACAGCGGTCGAGGGGGTCTTTCAGTGCAGCCCTGTCGGGATCAGGAGGAGGCAGCTGCCGGAGCATGAGAAGCAGACACACCCACTTCAGTGTGGCTAACCATCCAGGCGCTCCGGCGCCAACTACGCCCTTCGGGGCAGCGAGGAACAAGAGAATGATCGACCCAGCACCACGCGGCCGGCGCCGTACAAGTACCCCACGGAGAAGAGAACGACGACTATCGATTCCGTGGGGCCTTCTCTACGTGATCGGGCGGGATCACGTCTGGCCGTGGCTTCGGGAGCACGTCTGGCCGAACGTCGAAGAGCACGTCATGCCCGCTCTACGGTGGCTAATCGCCGTCCTTTTCGGGGGATGACGGCGATGCATGGGGGTGCCCACTCCCCACCAAGCCGGATTACGCGGCGCGGATCTGCCAGGTGACGCCGAGACGGCGACGTGCTCTGTCGAGTTGGGTCCGGTGCATCGGCTTGGCTTGCGCGTCGTCGGCTGCGATCTGAGCGAGGAGCAGCATGAGGGCTTGGACCCGCATCCACGTCTCGCCCTGGTCCCAGTCCGCTTCCCATAGGAGCTTCACGCCGTACGGGTTTCCCTCATTCTCGGGCGCTATGGCGAGGTAGACGTCCGCAACGCTGGACGTGCCGTGCGAGTAGAGCCCTAGCGTCCGGTACATCGCGTAGATCTGGGGGCCTCCAGCGATCGCGTCGCACCGCTCCTTGAAGCTACGCGTGCTCTTGGCGCGGGCGTCCCGATTCTCTTCCTCGTCCAGTCGACGGATCACGTCGGACAGGTCAGCGAGGCCGAGGTCGGTCACCTCCTTGAAGGTCTGGCGCCGGTTCTTCGTGTCTACTGCGCTCAGCGCTGCTCCACCGTCATCGGTGACCAGTAGCCAGGCCGCGTTCATCGCGCATTCCATCGTCTGCCTGATGAGGGGCATGGCTTCGAGGTCGTGTCCTGCTCCGTGCAGCAGGAGCACCGCTCGCGAAAGGCGCGCGGCGTGGTGCGCGAAAGTCCACACCTGTATCGCGTTCGAGGGGTGCAGGCCGTCCCTCGGCGCGAACCGGCGGGAGCTGAGCTGCTCCCAGAGAGTCAGGAGCCGTTGCGTCTCGACCGTGCCGTCAGCGTGGTTGGGGCTCATTCCTCGAATCTAGAGGCGAGGCCGGCCAGCTCGACGGCCAGGCGCAGGAGGTGGAGATTCCTCCCAAGGACCTTGGACACGTCCAGGGTCCGGTGGGAGGGTGGGCGCATGTCGAAGCCTCGGACCAAGCTCGCGCGTGCTGCGCTGATCAGCAATGGCATGGTGTGGTTCGGGCTGTCGTTCATGCTGTTCGCGATCGCCGGTGAGCAGACGTACGCGGCGTTCACCGGTGAGTGGTTCAACGTGCTCGGGTGGGTGCTGATCGTTGCCGTGGCCGCCGGCCTGGCGGTGGTCGGTGTGATCGAGAACCGGAACATCCGGGCGGGGAAGAAGTACAAGCTGCGTCCTCGCCGCTGACTACCGCTCGAGCGCGCGTGGCCGTTCCACGTGCGTGACCGGGGGGGTCGAGGGGGCTCTCCCCCTCGTGCGGGCCGGCCCGTTTCGGGTCGGCCCGCGCACGCGCTCAGAGCGTGAGCGTGTGGAGGATCAGGGTGGTGGAGCCGATGGGCTTTGGGAAGTCGGTGTAGTCGAGGGTCGCGCGGCGGTTGCTGATGAGGTCGAGGGCGATCAGTTCCTCCTCGGACTCGTCGGTCATGTCGCCGGGCTCCTCGTCCCATTCGCGGAGGACCTGGCGGTCGGCGTCGAGGACTTTCCACAGTCCCCAGACGTGGGCGATGGGGCCGGTCGTCTCGTACGTGAAGACGAGGGCGGTCGCGGTGGGCCAGCCGTAGGCGGCCGCGGCGACGATCAGCGCTCGCGCTGCGGCGGCAGTCGCTTCGGCGTCGCCGGACGCGGCCGCGGCGTCGACGGCGACCTCGGCCGCTCGCAGCGTCGGGTCGTCCTGGTACGGGTCGAAGCGGTGGGCGGGGCGGGGTGCGGTGGTCGTGGTGGTCATGGTCGGGCCTTCCTGTGCAGCAGTGGGAGAAGAGCAGGGGCGGGGACCGGCGCGAGCCGGTCCCCGCCGGGTGGGCTAGCTGAGCCCTGCGGCGTCGGCGGGGGTGCTGTCGCCGGTGACGACCTGCTCGACCGGGGACAGCGCGTATCCCCAGGCCGCGAGCTGGCGGAAGTGCTCGGCAATGCGCTCGTCACCGCGGCGCCAAGACTCCTTGCTCGTGTGCGCCTCCTGACCTCCGAGCACGACGGCCAGCGCGACCAGGCGAGCCTTCGCCGGGTTCCCCTCGACCAGCGCCGCGAGAGCGTCCGCGCGGTAGCCGGAGGGGCGCTCGATGCGCAGCAGCGCGTGCGCGAGGTCGCTGCCGCCCGTCATCCCCGAGGACACCGCGAACCGGTGAGCGGTGAGACCGAGAGCGATGACGCGATCCGCGTCCTTGGGGAGGGTCTTGCGGGCAAGGAACGTCGCGATCCACTCGCGGCGCACCTTCTCGGCCGCGTTCCACGCCTTGTTGTTGGCGATGAGGACCTTCCGCTCTGCGGACTTCTCGGCGCGCTCCTCCTCGGCCTCCTCCTCGGTCTGCGGCTGCTCGGGCGCTCCGTAGGCGTAGGTGAATCCGGCGGCGGTGGGGTCCTGAACCAGGAGCGTGACCTCGACCTCGCCGCGCCAGCTGGTGTCGATGAGCACTCCGCGG
>NZ_PSWH01000038.1:0-30540 GCF_002932105.1 Rathayibacter sp. AY1C1
GACGGCTGCGGGCGGCTCCGGGGGCGCGACCGGGCGTGGACGGCTGCGGGCGGGCGTGTTGTGCGAGGACGGCTGCAGGGTCGCGGCTCCGGGCTCTCGGCTCGGCGCCTCAGCGCAGGACGTGGCCCTCGACGTCGACGGGAGCCCGGGCGGTGAGGCGCTTCAGCCGCATCGCGGGGCGCTCGACCAGCAGCCAGCTCGCCCACGCGAGGGGGACCGTCGCCGCGACCGAGAGCGCGATGTAGGCCCAGAGCGGCACGTCGGCTCCGGCTCCGACGATCGCCAGCGAGAGCAGCTGCTGCACGGGGAACGCGTAGATGTACATCCCGTAGGAGACGTCGTGGGTCGCGCCCACCCGACGCAGGGGGAGCCGGGCGCCGGGCGCGACCATCAGATAGGCGAGGGGGAGGCCGGCGAGCACGCGGTAGAGGCCGGTCGCGATCACGAGGACGAGCAGCACGGCCGCGACGGCGGTGAGCGCGCCCGTCAGGGGGAGGCGGTCGCGGTACAGGTGCACGAGCGCGCCGGCGAGGAAGTACCCGACGAGCGTCACCGTCTGGTTGAGGGGTGCCGGGAACGGGACGAGGTCCGTCGCGAGCACCGCCGCGACGAGGGTGAGGCCCGCGAATCCCGCGACCACGAGGGGGCGCACCCAGCGCGCGGGCGCCAGGGAGACGAGCAGGCCGATCACGACGTAGCTGACGAACTCGTAGAACAGGCTCCAGAGCGAGCCGTTCCACGCGCCCGGGTAGGGCACGGAGCCGAGCATCCCCGCGATGCCGTACTCCCGGATGTAGAGGGCCGCATTGGCGAACACGAAGCGCACCGCCCCGGCCGCGCTGTACTCGCCGGCTCCGAGGAGGAGCGACGCGAGCGGTGCGGCGACGAAGGCCACGACCAGGAGCGAGACGAGGAAGGCGGGATAGATGCGGAGGAAGCGCCGCCAGAGGAAGTCGACCAGCGATCGCGAGCGCAGCCGGCTCGCGGTGATCAGGAAGCCGGAGGTGGCGAAGAACCCGCCGACCGCCCAGGCGCCGAGGGTGGAGCCGCCGAACCCGGGGTCGTCGCCGTAGCCGCCGAGGGGGAAGGAGTGCGACACGATGACGAGGACCGCCAGCCCGAGCCGCAGGGCGTTGATGCTGTTCGACCGCGGGTCGAAGGCGGAGCCGACGGTCGGGCGCGGGCGCGTGCGTGGCGCGCGGGCGGGCGCGGCGGTGCGCCGGCCGTTCTCCTGGCGGGTCATGCGCACATCCTGCTGACCCCGGCCGCCGCCGTCGATCGGGCGTGGGACGCGCCGCGCTCCTCCCGGAGGGCCCGCGCGCCAGCAACGACGCGCGCTCCACCCCTGCGGACCCGCCGCGGAGCTGACGCGGACTGACGTGCGGCCTGCGGCTGATCCCTCTCCGCCCGGTCGTCCCTCCGTCGCCCTCTCCCGCGAGACGCCGCTCCGGTAGTGGACACGCCGGAGCGGGCGTACCGGAGCGGCATCTCGCGGCAGGCGGTCCGATCACGCCGGTCGGACCGCGCGGGTCAGAGCAGCCCGTCCGTGAGGTGGTCCGGCGTGCCGAAGCGGTGGGCCGTGATCGACACGGCCTGCTCGCGGAGGAACGGCAGCAGCTCCAGCCGGCCCGCCTCGGTCGCCGGGCCGGCGTAGACCGCGAGGTCGGGGCGTCCGCCCGTCACGGCCGTCACCGTCGCGGCGGACGCGCCCAGCAGGCGCACCCGTCCGGCGCCGTGCGCGCGCACCCGCGCCTCCCACGCCGCGTCGTCCTCGACCACGACGGCGCCTGCCGCCTCGTCGAGACCGGCGGCGAGCTGCGGAGGCAGCGCCGCGGCGCTCGAGACGACCACCCGTGCCTGCGCGGTCGCCGCCGCGACGGCCACCCGCACGAGCGAGCCCAGCGGCTCCCCGGCGGCCAGGCGCACCAGCACGGCGGAGTCGTAGGGCAGGCGGCGGAAGACGTTGCGCTCCGCCTCCAGCCCCGTCACGTCGCGAGGAGCGCCCGCGGCCCACGCCGCCGCGCAGCTGCGCGCCGTCCGCTCCACCGCGGCGTGCTCCTCCGCCGGGAGCTCCGCGCGCGACGCGGCGAGCAGGCGGGCGGCCGGTCCGACGACGGGAGCGGTCGCCTCCGACGGCGCCGCGGTCCACGAGCCCAGGCCGAGCAGGTAGTCCGGCCCGCCCGCCTTGGTGCCCGGGCCGACCGCCGACTTCTTCCAGCCGCCGAACGGCTGGCGCTGCACGATCGCCCCGGTGATCCCGCGGTTCACGTAGAGGTTGCCCGCCTCGATCCCGTCGAGCCAGGTGCCGATCTCCTCCGGGTCGAGCGCGTGCAGGCCCGAGGTGAGCCCGTAGTCGACCTCGTTGACGATCGCGATCGCCTCGTCGAGGGTCGCCGCCGTCATGATCCCGAGGATCGGCCCGAAGTACTCGGTGCGGTGGAACTCGGAGCCGCGGCGCACGCCGTCGCGGACGCCGGGGCTCCACAGGCGTCCGGAGTCGTCGAGGCTCCGCGGCTGCAGCAGCCAGGTCTCACCGGCGCCGAGCACGGTCAGGCCGCGCAGCAGCTTGCCCTCGGCGGGTTCGATCACCGGCCCCATCCGCGTCGCGGGGTCGGTCGGGTAGCCGACCGTGAGGGAGGAGACCGCGTCGAGCAGCTGCGCGCGGAACCGCTTCGAGCGAGCGACGGAGCCGACCAGCACCACGAGCGAGGCGGCGGAGCACTTCTGGCCCGCGTGCCCGAAGGCGCTCGCCACCACGTCCTTCACCGCCAGGTCGAGGTCGGCCGAGGGGGTGACCACGATCGCGTTCTTGCCGCTCGTCTCGGCGAGCAGCGGGAGGTCGTTCCGGAAGGAGCGGAACAGCTCCGCCGTCTCGTAGGCGCCGGTGAGGATCACCCGGTCGACCTGCGGGGAGGCGATCAGGTCGCGCCCCAGCTCCTCCTCCGGCAGGCGGAGCAGGCGCAGGGCTTCGCGGGGCACGCCCGCCGCCCACAGCGCCTCCGCCACCACGGCGCCGCAGCGCGCGGTCGGACCGGCGGGCTTGAGCACCACGGCGGAGCCGGCCGCGAGCGCCGCGAGGACGCCGCCGGCCGGGATCGCGACCGGGAAGTTCCACGGCGGAGCGACCAGGGTCAGCGCGGCCGGGTGGAAGCGGGCGCCGTCGACCGCGTCGAGCTCGAGGGCGCGCTCGGCGTAGTAGTGGGCGAAGTCCACGGCCTCCGAGACCTCGGGGTCGCCCTGGTCGAGGGTCTTGCCGCCCTCGGCCGCCATGACCTCGAGCAGCTCGGCGCGGCGCGCCTCCAGCTCGTCGCCCGCGCGGTGCAGGATGCGGGCGCGCTCCTCGGCCGGGACGTCGCTCCAGCCGCTGCCGCGGGCGCCGGAGAGCACCGACTCCAGCTCGTCGAGGGTGCCGATCGTGGCGGCCTCGATCGCGTCGGCGCCGGCCCGGGAGGAGGGGACGCGCGCGAGGATCGCCTGCGCCCACTCGCGGTTCGCGGCGACGGACGGGTCGGTGTCGGGGGTGCTGCGGAAGTCGCCCGGTCCCGGGCGGCCGCTCGCGGCGAACCGGTCGGGCACGCGGTGCGCCGGGGGGACGGCCCCGTCGAGGGCGGCGACGGAGGCGCGGAACCGCTCCTCCTCCCTCGCGAAGAGCGCCGGGTCGGCCTCGAGCTCGAAGACGGCCGACATGAAGTTCTGGCTCGACGCGCCCTCCTCCAGCCGGCGGATCAGGTAGGCGATCGCCACGTCGAACTCGGCCGGCGCGACGACCGGCGTGTAGAGCAGGAGCGAGCCGACCGTGCGGCGCACCGCCTCCGCCTGGCCCTGGGCCATGCCGAGGAGCATCTCGTACTCGATCCCCTCGCGGACGCCGCGGGTGCCGGCGAGCAGCCACGAGTACGCGACGTCGAAGAGGTTGTGCCCGGCGACGCCGACCCGCACGTTGCGGATCCGCTCCGGGTGCAGCGCGTAGTCGACGACGCGCTTGTAGTTCGTGTCGGAGTCCTGCTTGCTGCTCCAGGTCGCCAGCGGCCAGCCGTGGACCGAGGCCTCGACCTGCTCCATCGGCAGGTTCGCGCCCTTGACCAGGCGCACCTTGATGCCGGCGCCACCGCGGGCCCGGCGGGCGGCGCTCCACTCCTGCAGGCGGATCATCGCCGAGAGCGCGTCCGGCAGGTAGGCCTGCAGCACGATGCCGGCCTCGAGGCCGAGGAACTCCGGCCGGTCGAGGATGCGGGTGAAGACCGCGATGGTGAGGTCGAGGTCCTTGTACTCCTCCATGTCGAGGTTGATGAACTTCTGCGGCGAGGAGGCAGCGGCCCGGGCGAACAGCGGCGCCAGCTCCTCGACGATGTCGTCGACCGCGGCGTCGAAGGCCCACGGGTTGTGCGGGGCGGTGCTCGAGGAGACCTTGATCGAGACGTAGTCGACGTCGTCGCGGGCGAGGAGCCGGTGCGTCCCCTCCAGGCGGCGGTGGGCCTCCTCGCGGCCGAGGACGGCCTCGCCGAGCAGGTTCATGTTGAGCCGGACGCCGTCGCGGCGGATCGCGGCGATGGCCGGGCCCAGGCGCGAGTCGGTCGCGTCGATGATCAGGTGGCCGACCATCCGTCGCAGCACCCGGCGCGCGATCGGCACCACGACGTCCGGGAGGAGCGGCGCCAGGACGCCGCCGAGGGCGACCGCGCCGCGCATCGGAGCAGGGAGGAAGGACGGCACGCCGCCCGCGATCGCCTTCAGCGCCGCCGCCGCGACGCGGGTGTCCTCGGGGCGGACGACGCCGTCGACGAAGCCGACCGTGAAGTCCAGGCCGGCCGGGTCCTTCAGCACGCCCGCCAGCTGCGCCCCGGAGGCGTCGATCGGGATCGCGGACGCCTCGCGCAGCCAGCGCCGCACCAGGGCGACGCTCTCGTCGACCAGGCGGGGATCGATCGAATCGGTGGACGGGCCGTCGGCGGCGGGGCCGGTGGCGAGAGCGGGGCTGGCGAGATCCGTCATGGTGCGGTCCTTCTGCTCTGAGGTGGGTGCCTTCAGTATTCGACCGGCTACCGTTGAGCAGAAGCGACCGTTCCTTACCGGTACCGGTCAGCTCAGCTGAACGATCGGAGGGACGCCGTGCTCGATGTCCGCCGCCTGGTCCTGCTCCGCGAGGTGGCCATCCGCGGCACTCTCGCCGCCGCGGCCGAGGCCCTCGCCTACAGTCCCTCCGCCGTCTCGCAGCAGCTCGCCGTGCTCGAGCGCGAGGCCGGCGTCGAGCTGCTGCGGAAGGCGGGCCGGCGCGTGCAGCTCACACCCCAGGCCGAGATCCTGGTCGAAGCGGCCGGCGAGGTGATGGCCCTGCTCGAGCGGGCGGAGGCGGCGCTCGCGGCCTCGGGGGAGTCGGTGACCGGGCGGGTGCGCGTCGCGGTGTTCCAGTCGGCCGCGCTCGCGCTCATGCCGGGCGCGCTCCGGGCCGTCGCCGACCGCTTCCCGGAGGTGCGGATCGAGATGGTGCAGCGCGAGCCGGAGGGCGCTCTGCACGAGACGTCGTGGGCGCGGGAGTTCGACCTCGTCGTCGCCGAGCAGTACCCCGGCCACTCGACCTCCTGGCTGCCCGGACTGGTGCGCAGCGACCTGACGACCGACGCGATCCGCCTCGCCGTGAGCCGCGACTCCGCCGTCGTCGACCTCGCCTCGGCCCGCGACTCCGCCTGGGTGATGGAGCCGCGCGGCACCGCGAGCCGCCACTTCGCCGAGCAGACCTGCCGGGTCGCGGGCTTCGAGCCGGACGTCCGCTTCGAGACCGCCGACCTGCAGGCGCAGATCCGCCTCGCCGCCTCCGGCCACGCCGTCGCCCTGATGCCCGACCTGGTCTGGGCGGGCGAGGCGCCGGACTGCCGCCTCCTCGAGCTGCCCGGCACGCCCCGCCGCACGATCTTCACCGCACAGCGCGAGGCGCAGCTGGCGTCGCCGGCCGTGCGGGTGTTCCGGGAGTGCCTGGCGGAGGTGGCGGTGCGGTTCGCGTGAGCGGGGGGCGTGTGGCGGTGCGTGTGGCGGGGTGTTGCGCCGGTGTCCTGCGCGCGCCGCCCCGAGGACGGCGGGGATGTGCGGCGTCGGCTGCTGTGATCCCTCCCTCCACAGGAGGGCTTCACGCCGGTTCTCCACGGATGTGACGATCCGTCGCTTCTGTGTCGGTGGTCGCTGATTGAATACATGTATGACGATGATCAGCGGGTCGACAGCAGCGGAGGCGGTGCTCAGCGAGGCGCGTGCTCGCGGCGACCGAGCCGCGGCGCTGGCCCGCTCGGCGTCCCCGCTGCTCCTGGCCGCGGCCGAGGAGCTGCACGCCGGGCACCGGGCCGCGCTCGAGCATCCGGAGTCGTTCGCCCGCGGCTCGGCGCCCCACGCGTCGAGCGACCTCGCCGAGCGGTCGATCCGCGCGGAGTTCGCGGTCGCCCTCGGAGTCTCCGAGCGGGTCGCCTCCCGCGAGCTCGACCACGCGCGCCTCCTCGTCGAGGACCTGCCGACCACCCGCGCCGCCCTCGCCGGGGCGCGCCTGCGGTGGGAGGCGGGCCAGGTCGTCTGCGCCGTCGCGGCCACCCTGCCTCCGGGCTCCCGCGCCGCGTTCGATACGCGGGCGGCCGAGCTCGCGGCCCGCACCACGCCGACCCAGCTGCGGCGCGCTCTGGCCCGACTGCGGGAGGAGCTCCACGAGCAGCCCCTCGCCGAGCGCCACCGACGTGCCCGCGAGGACCGCGCGGTCTGGCTGACCCCCGAGGTCGACGGCATGGCGACGCTCTGCGCCCTCCTCCCCGCCCCGGTCGCCGTGGGGGCGTACAGCCGCCTCGACCGGATCGCCCGGATCCTCCGCGACGCGGCGGAAGGGACGCCGCCGCTCGCCGCTGCGGAAGCGGGCTCCTGCGGAGCGGAGTCCAGCGAAACGACCGGAGCGGAGTCCGCCGGAATCACCGGTGCGGGCGCCGCAGGCGTGATCTCCGGAGCGGGCGACGAGCGGACCCTCGCCCAGCTGCGAGCCGACGCTCTGGCCGACCTCCTCTGCGAGGCGGACGTCATCGACACGGTGCCCGACCCGGTCGGTGCCGATCGGCCCGTTCCGACCCTCGTCACCGGCGTGCGCGCCGAGGTGCGGGTCACCCTGTCGGCGAGCACCGCGTCCGGCGCCGACGACGCCTCCGCCGAGCTCGACGGCTACGGCCCGATCCCCGCAGACGTCGCCCGGAGCCTCGTCCCCGCGACCGTCACCCGCGTGCTGACCGAGCCCCGGACGGGCGCCGTCCTCTCGGTCGGGCGCACACGCCGACTGCCGCACCGCGAGCTGCGGCTCCTCCTCCAGCTCCGCGACGTGACCTGCCGCTTCCCCGGCTGCACCCGCTCCGCCGCGAGCGCCGAGGCCGACCACGTCGTCGAGTGGCGAAACGGCGGCGGCACCGACCCCGGCAACCTCGCCAGCCTCTGCGTCGCCCACCACCACGTGCGGCACGGCGACCGCTGGACCTACGTCCTCCACCCCGACGGCACCGCCGACTGGACCACCCCCACCGGCCGCCGCATCACCACGCGCCCGCCGGGCCTCGAGGAACGGCTCCGTCCAGGCCCACCCGCGACCCCGAGGTTCGAGGACCGGCCGCCGCCGTTCTGACACGCTGCCGTTCTGACACGCTGCCGTGCTGCCGTGCTGCGGTGCTGCGGTGCTGCCGTGCTGCCGTGCTGCGGTGCTGCGGTGCTGCGGTGCTGCCGTGCTTTCGTGCTCCCGTGCTGCCGTGCACCCCTGAGGGAATCGGCTGTCGGGCGGGTTCGGCCCATGGCGCGGGTTCGCACTGGTGATCGGGCCGTGCTGTCGCTCGGAGGCGAGTGCTCAGCGACCTCCCGCCGCGCCACTGACGCTCGGATCTGCGCCTTCGCTCGGGTTCACGCGGCCGCACCGTCGCACCACCGCCGCACCACTGCCGCTGAGGCGCGGACCGTCACCGGGGCCGCACCGTCGCCTGACGCCGTGCCGACACCAGGGCCGTGCCGCCGCCTTGCGCCCTGCCGCCGTTCGGCCACCACGATGCAGCACCTCAGCACTCAGCACCTCAGCACTCAGCACCTCAGCACCTCGGCGGCTCAGCGCGCGCCGTACCGCCGTAACACGCCATCGCGACGGCCCGCCGTTCGGTCAGCGCGTCTCGCGACTGCGCTGGCGCCCCGCACGGCCCCACGGCTGATCCGGCGGGGTGCGCAGTCCGGGCGCGCAGTCCGGGCACGCCCGCGCGGTCAGTCGGCGACGCGGAGGAGCACCTCGCCCGTCGTCCCGCCCCGCGGCCGCCCCGCAGCCGCCCTGCAGCCGCGACGCTACGCCGCCAGGAAGCGGTCCGCCGTCCGCAGCGAGAGCGCCATCGTCGCGAGCGCCGGGTTCGCGATCAGCGCGCTCGGGAACACCGAGTTGTCGCACACCCAGAGGTTCGGCACGTCGAAGCTGCGGCCGTCCGCGTCGATCACGGCGTCGCCCGCGTCGGTGCCCATCCGCACGGTGCCGAGCGTGTGCGCCGTGCGCGCCATCACCCGCGTGCTCGTCGCGCCGGCCGCCTCCACGATCGCGGTCATCGTCCGGATCGCGTGCCGGTCGATCGCCTCCTCGTTGGCGCCCGCCGAGAACGTGATGCGCGCCTTCGGCACCCCGTGCTCGTCCAGCTCGTCGGTCAGCTCCAGCCGGTTGCCGTCGGCGGGCAGGCACTCCGCGTTGATCCCGACGCCCGCCGCGAAGCGGTATCCGTCGAGCGCGTCCATCAGATCGCGGCCCCAGAGTCCCGCGCCGCGGGCGAGCGTCGTCGCGTAGGTCAGCGGCATCACTCCGAGACTCTGGATCAGGTAGCCGCCCGCGAAGTCCGCGTCGGCCGGGCGGACGGTGTCCTCGGTGATCACCGAGGAGGGGTAGCCGCGGTAGCCGCGCATCTCGTTCTCGAAGGTGCCCCAGACCTGGGTCGCCCCGTGCGCCAGGAAGTTGCGGCCCACCTGGCCGCTGCTGTTCGCGATGCCGGTGTGCAGGAGGAGCCGGGGCGTCTCGACGCCGCCCGCGCAGAGGAACAGGGCGGAGCAGCGCTGCCGGTGCTCCACTCCGCCGCTCGTGTAGACCACGGCGCACACGCGTCCCGCGGCGTCCAGCTCGATCCCGTGCACGAACGAGTCGGCCCGGATCTCGGCACCGGCCCGCACCGCCTCCGGCAGGTAGGTCACGTCCATGCTCGTCTTCGCGCCGGTCCGGCAGCCCTGATGGCACTGGCCGCAGTTGACGCAGGACGGGCGGCCGTCGTCCCGCGGGCCGCTGAGCACGGCGGCGGGCGCATCGGTCGCGCGCATCCCGATCGCCGCGCAGCCGCGCAGCATCATGTCGGCCGAGGCGTTCCGCGCGAGCGGGCCTTGCAGGTAGCGGCGCGAAGGGTCCCACGGGTACTCGGCCGGTCCCGCCACTCCGATCGTCGCCTCCACCTTCTCGATGTACGCGGTGAGCTCGGCGTGCTCGATCGGCCAGTCGCGGCCGACGCCGGAGTCGCTCCGGAGCCGCAGGTCGCGCGGGTCGGGGCGGGGCGTGAACGCGCCCCAGTGCAGCGTCGAGCCGCCGACCCCGCGGCCGCTGTTGTTCTGCCCGAAGGCGGTGGGGGTCTCGCCTCCGCTGAGGCGCTCCTCCATCCAGTTGATCTCGACGGCCGCCGTCTCGTCGGCGGTGTGGCCGAGCGGATCTAAGTGCGGCCCGGCCTCGAGGGCGACGACCCGCAGCCCTCGAGCGGCGAGCACCGAGAGCAGGGGCGCTCCGCCGGCCCCGGTGCCGATCACGACGGCGTCGACCGTCTCGTCGAGCGGGAAGCGGCGCATGCCGGTCGTGTTCATCGGTGACTCCTCGTCGTCGGTTCCCAGGTCTCGCGGTCGTCGGCGCCGAGCAGGCGGAAGCCCGTCACGAGCGGCAGCGTGTCGCCGCCGCTGGCGTAGCCGTCGTAGCCGATCCGCGCCATCGACGCGGGGTGCGCCAGCCACTGCTTCACGAGGTCGACGCGGCAGTCCTCGAACCAGGCGGTCAGCTGCTCGGCACCGAGCCCGCCGGCCGAGCGGTCGCCGAGCTCCGCGGAGCCGTCGGCGATCGCGGTGAGGCGCGCGTCCTGCTCGGCGGGGCCGAGGCCGGCGAAGCCCCGGAGGGTGTCGAGCGCCAGACCGTAGGCGATCGGGTCGGCCGGCAGGTCGGCGTTGCGCCAGCCGTCGCCCTCGCCGTTCGCGAGCTGCGTGTCCACCCGTGCGGCCAGGTCGATCCGGCCGCCCTCCTGCGGGACGACCCGGTCGGCGATCGCGCGCAGCTCCGCGAGCTGGGCGACGGTCAGGGCGCGCGGCGCGTACTCCGGGTCGTCGGCGAGCGCGCGCACGGCCAGCAGCCCGCGCACCCGCGTGGAGGTCCGGGCGGAGGCGATGGCCGCGCCGACGTCGGCCGGGACCGACGGCGCCGTGCCGGCCTCCTCCTCCCAGAACCGGCGGATCGCCGCCGCCACCTCGATCGGGCGCTCAAACGGCAGCAGGTGGCCCGCCCCGGCGAGCGTGAGCAGCCGGGCACGGGAGTAGAGGGAGCCGTTCAGGCGGCGCTGCGCGTCGGCGCCGAGGTCGCCGTCCGCACCGCCCGCGATCAGGAGCGCGGGCACGGCCCCGAGGGCGGCCTCTCCGGTGCGGTCCTCGCGGCTGCCGTGCTCGAGCCAGTCGCGCCAGCCCTCGGGGGAGTAGCGGCGCAGCTCGGCCAGCACCTCCGCGTCGGCGTCGGCGGGCAGCGGCGAGCCGACGTTCTGGTCGACGAACTCGCGCGCCTGCGCCTCGTCGAGGTGCCCGTCGTCGACCCAGCCGAGCATGGTCGAGCGGCGCGCCTCCTCCATCGGCTCGGGCGAGAGCGGCGACCCGGCGAGGAGCACGACGCCCGCGAGCCCGAACAGGCCCGAGCGGCCGGTGACCGTGCGCGAGGCCACGAGGGAGGCGATCTTCCCGCCCATGCTGTGCCCGAGGAGCAGCCAGCGGGAGGCGTCGTGCTCGCGGATCCGGCGGATCGTGGCGGCGGTCATCTCCTCGAGCGAGGTCCCGGATCCACCGGGCAGGTCGAGCGCGACGAGGTCCGCGACGTCGGCGAGCTCGCGGCCGAGCGCGTCGAAGGCGCGGCCGTCGAGCCCGAGTCCGGGCAGGGCGAAGAGGGTGGGGCGGGGGCTGGTGGACACGGGCGTCCTGTCGGATCGGCCGCGCCACGGCGGTGGGGAGCGGGAGGAGAGCGGCGGCGGGGGGCCGGCCCTCCCCATCCGACCACACGGCGTGCGCGCGCCCGGACCCTTGCGCCGGCGGGGCACTCGTGCTGTGCTCTGCGCCACCGTTCCGCGCCACGATGCCGGGCGGTCGTGCCGCCCCTCTGTGCCGCGCCTCCGTGGCGGGACTCAGAGCGGGGAGGCGAACACCACCAGGTTGTCCCGGTAGCGGCCGATCGCCGCGTCGTACTCGCCTCCGCAGGTCACGAGGATCAGCTCCTCCTCGAGGGTCGCGCCGAAGACGCGGGCGGTGGGGAACGCGGCCTTGGCGTGGGACTCGACCGCCGTCACCCGGTAGCGGTGGTCGGAGCCGTCCACTCCGCTCACCGCGATCTCGTCGCCCGGGGCGAGCTCGCCGAGGCGGAAGAAGACCGCGGGACCGGACCGCGAGTCGACGTGCGCCGCGATCACGGTGCGGCCGCTGCCACCCGGGCGCCCGCCTCCCGAGAACCAGCCGACGTCGTCGTAGTCCACCGGCACCTCCATCGCCCCGTCCGACTGGATGCCCAGCGCGATCAGCGGCTCGTCCAGGCCCATCGCGGGCACGCTCAGCCGGGCGGGCTCGACGCCGACGGTGCGCGCAGGCGCGGCAGCGGCGGGGTCGGGCGCGGGGACCGGGGGAGGAGTGAGCGGGGGAGCAGAAGCGAGGGCCGGAGGCGCGGGCGCGCTCGCGGGCGTCTCCGCTCCTCCGCTCCCGTCCGCGGCGGCGCACCCCGCGAGGAGCAGCACGGCGCACAGTGCCGCCGCGCCGCTCCTCGACCGGGTGCCCACGATCAGGAGGCGGTGCGCCGGCGGGCGACGACCACTCCGGCCGCGCCGAGGGCGGCGACGGCTCCGAGGCCGGCCATCACGGCGAGACCGGACGGGCCCGTGGCGTCGCTCCCGGCGGCGGTCGCGCCGCCACCGGTCTGGAGGCCGCCGACCGGCACCTGCGAGAGCTGGCCGCGGACGACGCCCGCCGCGTACGAGGCCGTGTGGGAGTCGGCCGCGAAGGCGGCGGGATCGGCCTCGAGGGCCTTCAGCGTGAATCCGGCGCCGGTGTCCGCCCCGTTCGCCTGGATGCCCGTGGTGAAGGGGCCCTGCAGGCAGCCGCTGCTGGTGCGGGGGCCGTCTCCGACCGGCGCGGGGTTCGGGAACGCGATGCGGGGAGGGCCCGCCTTGCCCAGGGTCGCCTGGTGGATGTGCGTCGCGGTCTTCGCGGGGCTCTGGTAGTCGCCGGTCACGCCGGTGAGGGTGATGTCGTAGCAGATGACGTCGAGGTCGCTGTTGACCCGGAAGGTCATCTCGCCCGTGGCGCCGGGCTGGCCGGGGGTCGCGGCGGAGTCGGCGTTCACGACCTGGTCGGGCGTCGCCATCACCGTGAAGGCGCTGGTGAACGAGGACGGCTCGGCGACCTCGGTCTCGGCCTGGGCCGGCGCGGCGGCGAAGAAGGAGGCGGCGGCGACGGCGGTGATGCCGCCGAGGGAGAGCAGGCGGCGGCCGGCGCGGTTCCGCGCGGGGGACGTCTTCGTCATGGTGGAGCCTTTCGATCGCGAGCGCCGAGCGGGCCCGATGCAGGGAGTACGGCCGGAGGCGGCGCCGCGTTCACTCCATCTGAGAGGATCTTCACGGAGACGGTCCTCGCCTCCGATGAACGCCGCCGCCGCCGCGGCCGTACCCCCTTCCGACGGACCACCGGTCCCGACGAGGAGGCGGTGTGGCGCGGACGGCGACGGCACGACGAGACGAAGGGCCTGCGATGCCGCGCGAGCACTCGGAGGTCCCGGCTCCCGTGGTGCGCCTCGAGCCCCGGACGGCGGAGTTCGACCCGGCCGCCGCCTTCGACGAGCACGGGTCCGCCCTGCTCGGCTTCGCGCTCAACGCTCTGCGCGACCGCGGCCTCGCCGAGGACTGCGTGCAGGAGACGTTCCTGCGCGCCTGGCGCTCGCGGGCGAGCTACTCCGCCGAGCGTGCCAGCACCCGCACCTGGCTCTTCGCCATCGCCCGCAACGTCGTGATCGACGTGCACCGCTCGCGTCAGCGCCTGCCGCGCCTGATCGAGGCCGAGGTTCTGGAGGAGGTGCCCGCGGAGGACCGCGACCCCCTCGAGCCGCTCGCGATCGCCGAGGCGCTCGCGCGGCTCTCCGCCGAGCACCGGCAGGTCGTCGTCGCCGTCCACCTGCACGGCGAGACCTACGCCGAGCTGTCGGCCGCCACGAGCGTGCCGGTCGCCACCTTGCGCAGCCGCGCCTTCTACGCTCTCCGAGCGCTCCGCGGTCACCTCGCGGGCGCCGGACCCACGGACGAGGAGAGATCGTGATCGACCGAGACCAGCCCGACGGAGACGAGCCCGGCGGCCGCCGCGAGGAGCTCCTCGCCGCGGCCCTCGCCGGCGACCTCTCCGCCGAGGAGACGCGGGAGTTCGAGAGCCTGCGCGCCGCCGACCCCTCGATCGACCCCGAGCTCGCGTCGTTCGGTGCGGTGGTCGACCGGGTCGGCGCGCTGGGCCGCTGGGAGGAGGCGGAGCCGTCGCCGGAGCTGCGGTCGCGCATCGCGGCGCTCGCCGGGGAGCGGCCTGAGCGCGGGGAGAGTCTGCGTGCCTCGCGCCGCCGGGCCCCGCGCCGCCGTGCCTCGCGTCTCCGTGCCGTCCTGGCCGTCGCCGCGGCGGCCGCGCTCCTCGTCGCGGGCGGCGTCGCCGGAGCGGCCCTGCGGTCCGCCGAGGAGCGCCCCGTCGCGGGACCGCCCGGGACGCTCGGCGCCGTCGAGGCGATCGCCTTCGACGAGCGGACGGAGGGCGTGACGCTCGACGGCTCGCTGGTCGCGCACACCTGGGGCACCGAGACGATCCTCCGCGGGACAGGCTTCGCGCTCGGCGAGAGCTACGACCTCGTGCTGGTCACCGGCTCCGGCGAGCGGCTCCCGTCCGGCTCCTTCCTCGGCAGCTCCGCGGAGCTCGACTGCGAGATGAACGCGGCCGTCCTGCGCGAGTCCGTAGCCGCCGTCGAGATCACCGACGCCGGCGGCGCGCTCGTCGCCTCCGCCGCCCTCCCCGCCGTCACCTGAGAGCCGGCGGCGCGGGCTCGCGGCGCGGCTTCAGCTCGCTGACGAGCGTGCCCGCGACGATGAACCCCGCCCCGAGCAGGGCGAGCGCGGGGAGCCGGTCGCCGGCGAGGCGGCCGATCAGACCGGCCCAAACGGGCTCGGCGGAGTAGATGATCGTGGCGCGCGACGGCGAGACCGAGCGCTGAGCCCAGTTCATCGTCAGCTGGATCAGGCAGCTGCTCGCCCCGAGCGCGAGCGCGGGGATCAGCCAGGCCCACGAGAACGCCGGGACCGCCTCGCCTGCGACGGGCATCGAGGCGAACCCGAGCGCGCCGGCGACCAGCAGCTGCACCACGGTCACCCGGCCGAGGTCCACGCGTCCGGCGACGAGGCCGATCAGGATGATCTCCGCCGCGATCGGCAGCGTGCTCACGATCGTCGCCACCTCGCCCGCTCCGAGCGCGACGCCCGGCTGCGGGCCCGCGATCAGGAGCAGTCCGACGAACGCCAGCGCGACGCCCACCAGCGTCAGCACGCCCGGACGGCGACGGAACACGACCCACTGGAGCAGCGGCACCAGCGGCACGTACAGCGCGGTGAGGAACGCGGAGGTGCTGCTCGTGATCGTCTGCAGCCCGTAGCTCTGCAGGCCGTAGCCCGCGAAGATCATCACCCCGATCACGACGCCGGCCGCGAGATCGATCCGCCGCATCCCCCGGAGCGACCGGTGGAACACGACCGCGCTGATCAGTCCCGCGATCGCGAACCGCATCCCGACGAAGAACAGCGGACCACTGTGCTCCATCGCGATGTGCACGGCGAGGAAGGTCCCGCCCCAGATCGCGGTGATGCCGATGAGCGCCCACTCCGGACGGGTGAAGCGGAGGCCCCGGAGCGGCGAGATGTGCATCATTCTGCACATCCTAGGAGCAACAGGGGCCTGTCGGTGCAGAATAGTGCGCATGTCGGCTCCCGTCCTCGCCCACCTGGGCGGCAACCTCCGCCTCGCGCGGCGCGGAGCCGGGCTGAGCCAGTCCGCGCTGGCGGCGCGCTCGGGTATCAGCCGGCGGACGATCGTCGCGGCCGAGGCCGGCGAGGCCAACATCTCGCTGACCGGAGTCGACCGCCTCGCGACCGCCCTCGGCACCACGTTCACTGCACTCGTCTCGGCCCCGGGATCCGCGCCCGCGGCGATCGACCAGGTCGCCTGGCGGGGAGCGGGCGAGGCGAGCGTCGCCGTCCTGCTCTCCTCCGTCCCCGCGCGCCGGGAGGCCCAGCTCTGGACCTGGACGCTCGGTCCGGGGGACCGCTACGACGCGCAGCCCGACCCCGAGGGGTGGCACGAGATCCTGCTCGTCACCGCCGGCGCGCTCCTCCTGGAGCGGGAGGGCGAGGAGCCCGTGCGGCTGGAGCCCGGACGGCACCTCGCCTTCCCGACCTCGCGGCACTACTCCTACGTGAACGCGGTGGATGCCGTCACGACGCTCGTCCGGATCGTGGTCGACTGACGGGTCGGCGACTCAGGCCCGCGAGCGCAGGGTCTCGAGCAGCGCCGCGGGGGTCTCGGGGTCGTCGAGGCTGATCGCGAACTCGCGCGAGCGGTCCGTCGTCACCACCAGCCCCGGCCCGGCGTGCAGGATGACCGCCGAGCGGCCCGGCATCACCCGGTACCCCCAGCCGCCCCACTCCGACGGCCGCAGCTGGGCCGTGCCGGCCGAGGCGATGGTGTCGAGCGGGATGCGGCGCAGCGGGATGCCGAGGGCGGTCGTGACGACGCGGAGGCCGCGGCGGTCGGCGGTCACCCTCAGGCGGGAGAAGGAGAGGAGCACCAGCGCGACGACGCCGAGGACGACGGCCATCGCGATCGCCGGACCGGTGGCGCCCGCCGCGGCGAGCGTCGCGAGGGAGAGGGCCGCGCCCGCCGCCGTGGCGATCGCGGCGACGGCGAACACCGGGCCCGTCAGCGTCTGCGACCAGGCGCCGGTCTCCTCCGCCGCCAGCGGCAGGCGGCCGGCGGCCAGGCGGGAGGCGCGCCGGGTGCCCGGAGCGATCAGCGCGGGCACGACGGCGAAGAGCATCCCTCCGAGCAGCGCGAGCAGCCACCCGCCGAGCTCCGCCCCCTCGGCGCGCCCGGCCGCGAGCGTCGTGCCGACCGAGGTCGCCCAGGCGGAGGCGCCCAGCCCGGCCACGAGGCCGAGGGTCGCCAGCAGGAGCCGCGGGGCGCGCCCGACGGCCGCCGCCACGACGCCCGCGACGGCCGGGAGCCCGGAGAGCACGAGGGCGATCGCGAGCAGGGCGCCCGTCGCCGCGGTCGCATCGGCCGCCCCGGTGCCCGACCAGTGCGAGGCGAGCTCCGCGGGCAGAGCGTCGTCCAGGACGAGGCGCGAGACGAGCACTCCGGCGGCGGGGAGCAGGAGGGACGCGGCGGCGAGGAGCTCGCGGCGGCGGTCGGCGGTGGCGGTCATGATCCGGTCCTCTCGATCAGGCGGACGAGCTCCGCCGGGGTGATGCCGCTGCGACGGGCCTCTGCGAGCAGCTCGTCGACCAGGGCGGTGACGCGCACGAGCCCGGGCCCGGCCGACTCCGTGATCCACGCGCCGCGGCCCCGGCGCATCTGGAGGATCCCGTCGTCGCGCAGGGCGGCGTACGCGCGCAGCACGGTGTGCATGTTGATGCCGAGCGAGTCGGCGAGCTCGCGGGCGGGCGGCAGGCGGTCGCCCGCCGAGAGCTCGCCCCGGGCGACGGCCGAGCGCACCTGCGACTCCAGCTGGTCGGCGAGCGAGCCCGCCGCGGAGTGGTCGACCCGGAACAACATGTTCACAATGTTAGTAGAACAAGCAGTGCACCACCAGGCCCTCAGTGCAGCGCGAGCGACACCGCCAGCACCACCATCACGACCGCCACGGCCGCGTCGAGGATCCGCCAGGCCCCGCGGCTCCGGAACAGCGGCCGCAGCGCCCGCGCCCCGAAGCCGAGGGCGGTGAACCACAGCACGCTCCCGGCCGCCGCCCCCGCCCCGAACCACCAGCGCTCGTCGCCGTGCGTGTTCGCCACCGACCCGAGCAGCACGACCGTGTCGAGGTAGACGTGCGGGTTGAGCAGCGTGAGCGCCAGGCACGTGCCGATCGCCGTGCGGAGCGACGTCGAGGCGCCGGCCGGATCGCCGTCGAGGGTCCCCGGCCGCAGTGCGCGCCTCGCCGCCATCACCGCGTAGGCGAGGAGGAAGACGATGCCGCCCCAGCGGATCACCACCAGCAGCCACGGCGCCGACTCCAGGACCGCTCCGATCCCCGCGATCCCGAGCGCGATCAGCGCGGCGTCGCAGAGTGCGCAGATCGCGACGACGGCGGGCACGTGCTCGCGGCGGAGGCCCTGGCGGAGCACGAAGGCGTTCTGCGCGCCGATGGCGATGATGAGCGAGAGGCCGAAGCCGAGGCCGGAGAGGGCGGCGAGGAGGGGGGACACGCTCCGACGCTAGGGCGGGGCGCTCCTGTAGACCAGCTCATGCTCCTTCAGTACCGTAAGCAGCACTGATGCTGACAGACGACCTCGACCTCTCCCGCCTGCGCGCGCTCGCCGCCTCCGTCCGGTACGGCTCCTTCGACGCCGCCGCCCGGGCCCTGCACATCACCCCCTCCGCCCTCAGCCAGCGGATCAAGGCGCTCGAGACCGCCGCAGGCCGCGTCCTGCTGGTGCGCTCGCGCCCGGTCGTCGCGACCGAGGCCGGTGCGGGGCTCCTCCGCCTCGCCCGCCAGATCGAGCTCCTCGCCGACGACGCCGTCCGCTCGCTCGGCGGCGAGGACGCGGAGGGGGCGGGCCCCGTCGTCCTCCCGCTCGCCGTCAACGCCGACTCCCTGGCCACCTGGGTGCTGCCCGCGCTCGCCTCCGTCCCCGACGTCGTGGTGGAGCTGCACCGCGAGGACCAGGCGCACACGACCGCGTTCCTCCGCGACGGCACCGTGCTGGCGGCCGTCACCGGAGAGTCGGAAGCGGTGCTCGGCTGCACCGTCGCACCGCTCGGAGTGATGCGGTACCGCGCCATGGCCGCGCCCGCGTTCGCCGAGCGCTGGTTCCCGGACGGCGGCACGGCCGGCCTCGCGAGCGCTCCGCTGGTCGTCTTCGACGAGAAGGACCGCCTGCAGGACGACTTCCTCCGAGCCGCCGGCGTCGAGGGCCGCCCGCCGCAGCACCGCGTCCCCGGATCGACCGACTTCGAGCGGGCCGTGCGCCTGGGCATGGGGTGGGGGATGCTGCCCGAGCTGCAGGCCCCGGTCGGCGGCGAGGGCCTGGTCGAGCTGGGCGGCGACCCCGTCGACGTCCCCCTCTACTGGCAGCAGTGGGCCCTGCACACGCCCGCCCTCGACGCGGTCGCCGCGGCCGTCTCCGCCGCCGCGCGCGCCGCGCTCCGCTGACCCGCGCGCTGACCTGCGCCGCCGGGGAGGCGCTCAGACCGCGAACACGTCGCGGAGGGTCACCGTCTCGAGTGAGCGCTCGCGGAGGATGTCGACGAGCCGCGCGTAGACCTGCGTCACCGGATCGAAGTTCGCGTGCCCGATCACGATGTGCTGCGGCAGGAACCACTGGTCCGCGAAGCCGACCACCTGCTCCGGCGTGATCCGCCCCGAGTCCGAGAGCGAGCCGTACCAGAGCACCGTCGCCGTGTAGCCGATCGCCGACGCGGCGGCCCGGCTCCGCTCGTCCGTGTAGCCGAACGGCGGCCGGTAGAAGGGCGCCGCCTCCACCCCGTAGGTCGAGCGGATGAAGTCGCCGTTGCGGCCCAGCTCCTCCTGCACGCCGTCGCTCGAGAGGCTCGTCAGGTCGGCGTGCGACCAGGTGTGGTTCGCGAGCTGCACCTGCCCCGAGGCGACGAGCGGAGCCAGCAGCGGCGCGTTCGCGGTCCACGAGTCGTACTTCCCGTTGAGGAAGAAGGTCAGCCGGGTTCCGGTGTCCCGGGCGAACTGCGCGTAGGCGGCGACCACGTCGGAGTCGGCGCCGTCGTCGACGGTCCAGGCGAGCGTGCTCCCCTCGCCGGGCAGCTCCGAGATCGTGCCGGAGGGCAGCGGCGCCTTCCGCCGCACCGGAGTCGCCGCGGCGGTCATGGTCGGCACGGGGCGGGGAGGGGTCGGGACGGCGGTCGGAGCGGCGGACGGCAGCACCGCCGCCGGCGCCGTGCTCGGCGGGAGCGCCGCGGGAGCGGGCCGGGCGGGCGTGCACCCCGTCAGCGCGACCGCCGAGGAGGCGATCCCCAGCAGCAGCGCGCGTCGCCTCAACCGGTCCACGGGCCCCCCTCGCGAGCCCCGTCCCCCGGAGCGTCCCCGCGACCGTAGCGGTCGGGGAGGGAACGGGCAACGCGGCGCGACACCCCTCCCTCCCCGCAGCCTCTACCGGAAGGTGCGCCTGACCGCGTTGTTCGCCGGCGTGGGATCGGCGGCGGCGGTCGACACCCTGGCATCGATCGTCGTGGCGGCCGGCCGGTCGACCAGCGTCACCGAGTAGGTGGTGCTCCGCCCGGCGGAGACGCTCGGCGCGGTCCAGGTGAGGACCGTCGTGCCCGCGGCCGAGCCCTTCGTCTGCACGGCGCCGGGCGCACTCGCCACCGTTCCGCTGACGACGACCCGGGTGGTCGTCGTCGCCGCGTCCCGGGTGCCGGTGTTCCGGACGGTGATCGTGCCCGAGAGCGGAGCCGTCGCTGCCAGTCCCGGCGCCGGCGCCAGCGTCAGCGTGAGGTCGGCGCGGGTGGAGGACTTCACCTGCAGCGACTGCGTCACCGAGGTCGCGGCGAGCCACGCGGAGTCGCCCGCCTGCGTGGCCCGGACGGTGCAGCTCGCCGCACCCGTCAGCCGCACCGTCGCCGTGCCCGCGCCGGTCGCGGTCAGCGTGCAGCTGCCGCTCGCGTACAGCTTCACGGGCAGACCGGAGGAGGCGGTGGCCGCGACCGGGTAGGCGATCCCCTTCTCGGGCGAGGACGGCATCGCGGTCGAGAAGGCGACCTTCTGCGCCTTCTTCTTCTGCGGGACGACCGCGGTGACCGCGATCGACTGGGTCGCCCGGGGAGCCGCGTCGTGCGAGGCGTCGCCGGCCTGATCCGCGGTGACCGTGCAGGTGCCGGATCCGCTGAAGGTCACGACGCCGCTCGCGAGCGAGCACGCGCCCGTGGCGCCGATCGTGACCGGCAGACCGGAGGAGCCGCCCGCCGCGGTCGGCGTGTAGCGGCCGCCCGCGGTCGCCGTGCTCGGAGCCGCGGAGGTGAAGGCGACCGTCTGCAGCGCCCTGCCGATCGGGAACGTCCGGACGACCTGCTCCGCGGGCGCGTGAGCGTCGTCGCCGGCCTGATCCAGCGTCAGCGTGCAGGTGCCGACGGAGTCGTAGGACACCGTGCCGTCCTCTCCCAGGGAGCAGGAGTCGGAGGCGTCCAGCACCGGGTCGGCGCTCGACGGGCCGCGGACGATCGACGGGGTCCAGGAGCCGCCGATCCGGGCGTCCGTCGGAGCGGCGTCGCGGAACGACACCGCTCCCGCCGCCGTGCCGACCTCCACCGACTGCGTGATCCGCGGAGCCGCCGAGTGGCGCTCGTCCCCGGCCTGGTCCGCGGTCACCGTGCAGGTGCCGGAGCGGGTGAAGGTCACGACGCCGTCCGCGACCGTGCAGGACCCGGCCGCTCCGAGCACCACGGGGGCGCTCGACGCGCCGGCCGTCACGACGGGCGTGTAGGAGCCCCCCGCGACCGCCGCGTCGGGGACCGGCGAGGCGAACGCCAGCGTCTGGCCGAGGGCGCCGATCGCGAAGGTGCGGACGGACTGCGGAGCGGCGCCGTACCGCGAGTCGCCCGCCTGGTCGAGCGTCAGCGTGCAGGTGCCGACGGAGTCGTGGGACACGACTCCCGCGGCCGTCGAGCATGCTCCGGAGGCGGTCAGCACCGGACGCGCCGTGGAGGGCCCGGCGATGATCCGCGGGGTGGTCGTCCCGCCGACCGTCGCGCCGGTCGGCGCGCTGCCGCCGAAGGAGACGGTGCCCGCGAGCAGTCCGACCGCGATCACCTGCGAGGCCCGCTCCGCCGCGTCGTACCGGGCGTCGCCCGTCTGGTCGGCGGTCACCGTGCAGGTGCCCGATCCGGTGAAGGCGACGACCCCGTTGGTGAGCGTGCAGGATCCGGAGGCGCCGAGCACCACGGGGCGCCCCGAGGCTCCGCCGGTCGCGGTCGGGCGGTAGGTGCCGCCCGCGAGCGCCGAGTCCGGCGCCTGCGAGGTGAAGGCCACGGTCTGCGCGACCCGGGTGATCTCGAAGCTGCGCACGGCCGTCGGCGCTGCGCTGTGGCGGATGTCGCTCGCCTGGTCCAGCGTCAGCGTGCAGGTGCCGGCGGAGTCGTAGGAGACCAGTCGGAAGGGCCCGACGGAGCAGGCGCCGGAGGCCGTCAGCACCGGGGGAGCACTGGAGGGGCCGGCGACGACCGCGGCCGTCGAGGAGCCCCCGACCCGGGCCTCGGCCGGAGCATCGCCGCCGAACGCGACGGTGCCCGCGAGCTGCGTGACCGCGACGGTCTGCGAGGCCTGCGCCGCCGCGGCGTAGCGCCCGTCGCCCGCCTGGTCCGCCGTGACGGTGCAGGTGCCGCTGCCGGCGAAGGTGACGACGCCGTCCGCGAGCGTGCAGGCGCCGGTCGCTCCGATCGTCACGGGGAGCCCGGACGCGCCGCCCGTCGCGGTCGGAGTGAGCGTGTCGCCGGCCGCGGCCGTCGACGGCGCGGTCGAGGTGAAGGCGACGGTCTGCGCGATCGCGGTGACCTCGAAGGTCTGGACCGCCCGCGCGGTGCCGTAGGCGGCGTCGCGGTAGTGGATCGCCGTCAGCGTGCAGGTGCCCGCGGAGTCGAACCGGACGGCGCCGTTCTCGCCGTCGGAGCAGGCGCCCGAGACGCTGAGCACCGAGGGGCCGGAGGACGGTCCGCGCGTGAAGGCGGGAGTGAAGGATCCGCCGACCTCCGCGTCGGTCGGGACGGCGGTCGTGAACGCCACGGAGCCGGGCGCGTAGCCGACCTCCACCTCCTGCACGGCGGGCCGGGCGCTGTCGTACTGCCGGTTGCCGTTCTGGTAGGCGAAGACGCCGCAGACGCCCTTCGTGGTGAAGGTGACCACGCCGTCCTTCGCCGAGCACGACGCGGTGGTGAGGAGGAACGGAGCGATGCCCGAGGCGCCGCCCTCGATCACGGGGCGGTACGTGTCCCCGAGGACGGCGCCGACCGGAGGCGCGCTCGTGATCCGGACCGTCTGCGGGAGGAAGTAGATCGAGTACTCCTGCTCGGCGTGCCGCGCGGGCCAGTAGCCGTCTCCGGGCTGGTCGAGGGACAGCACGCAGAGCCCGGCCCCGTCGTTCCGCACGGTCACTCCGTCCGGGAGGATCGAGCAGTCTCGGCTCGCGGAGAGCACGGGCACGCCCTTCGACGGGCCGGGCACGATCGTCGGCCGGTACGTCTCGAGCGACATCGCGTGCGGGGGCGCGGTGCTCCCGAAGGAGAGGTTCCCCTCGGGAGTCCCGACCGTGATGACCTGCCGGACCTGCGGAGCGGCGTCGTGTCGATCGTCCGCGGCCTGGTCGATCGTCACCGTGCAGGTGCCGTCGCCGAAGAACGTCACCACGTCGTCCGCGATGGTGCAGTTGCCGTTCTCGATCACCGCGATCACGAGCGGGTTGCCCGAGCCGCCGCCGGTCGCCTCGACCGTGTACCGGTCGTCGGTGAACACCCGGTCGGGCGGAGTCGAGGTGACGACGACCGTCTGGGGGATCCGCGAGATCGGGACGAAGCGCACCAGGCCGTCGGCGGCCGCGTACACGTCGTCGCCCGGCTGGTCGAACTGCACGCCGCAGGTCGAGGGCTCGGTGTAGGTCAGGATCTGCGCACCCGTCGCGTCGGGGGCGACGGTGCAGCCGAAGAAGGTCCTGACGAGCACCGGCAGTCCCGAGCTCGAGGTCGCCGTGGCGACGCCGGTCGACTCCAGGACGCCGGTCTTCGGCACCGCGACCGTCAGCGTCTGCGACGCCTTCGCGACCTCGAGATCGAAGGAGGCGCGCCCCGCGGTGTAGTGGTCGTCGCCGGCCTGATCGGCGGTCACGGTGCAGGTGCCGCCGCGCGTGAAGGTCACGACGCCGTCGGCGATCGCGCAGGATCCGGTCGCTCCGATCGAGACGGGGCTCCCGGAGCCGCCGCCGGTGGCCGTCGGGGTGAAGGTGCCCAGCGCCGTCGGCGCGGTCGGCCGCGAGGAGGTGAAGGCGACCGTCTGCGAGAACTTCCGGACCGTGATCCGGAACGAGGACGTGCCGGTGTTGCCGGCCTCGTCGTCCGCGGTGCAGTCGACCGTCGTGTCCCCGATCGGGAAGACGCTCCCCGAGGCGGGCGTGCAGGTCGAGCCCACGGCTCCGTCGACCGCGTCCTCCGCGGAGGAGGCGAAGGTGACGACGGCGCCGGAGACGTCGACCGGCTCGGCCGTGACGGCGGCGGGCACGGTCACGACGGGGGCAGAGCGGTCGGCCAGCGCGAAGGTGCCGGGGATCGACCGGAGGGTGTAGTTCGGCCCCGCATCGCCTCCGTCGCACCTGGTGACGTAGTCGCCGACGGGCGTGCGCGCTCCGACCGTCACCTTCCCGGTGCCGTCCGCCGTGTAGTAGGCGCCGGTCGGCTCGGTGACGAAGCGGTCGGTTCCAGCGAAGCCGTCGGCCGTGCAGGTGACCGTCGGGGCGGTCGCGGTGCCGTGCGCCTGCGTCCCGGGGCTCGACGCGGTCACCGTGAGGGGCGCCGGCGAGATCGTGAGCGCGCCGTCGATGGTGATCAGCTGTCCCGAGGGGTTCGTCAGGCCGGAGCAGCGCGTGGGGTAGCGGCCGACGGGGGTCGTCGCGGAGAGCGCCAGCGGCGTCCTGAATCCGGTGTCGGACGCCGCGAAGGCGCCGCAGGAGACGGTCCCCGAGGGGGAGCCGGTCACGGAGGCGGTGATCGCGGGGGGAGTGGATCCGTAGGTCGACGAGGGCGAGGAGGCGGTCACCATCGGGACAGCCGCGACGATGCGCAGCGCGCCGTCCTTGTACCCCGCGATCGTGTAGTCGCTGCTGACCTTCGCGCCGCTGCACCGCGTGGTGAAGGTGGTGAAGGTGGAGGTGGGCCAGTTCGGGATCAAGCGGTAGATGACGTCGTCCGCCGTGACGATCGGCCGGTAGACGCCGGCCGTGAGCGGGGCGCCGAAGGTGTCGGAGCCGACGAAGGCGGCCGTGCAGCGCAGGTCGGGGGACGGCGCGCCTCGCGGGTAGTCGACCGTCGGAGCGGTGACCGTGAGCGCCTTCGGCTTCGCCGTGAAGCTCTGCAGGGGCTCGCCCGCCCAGCCCAGAGGAGCGAGCGCGTCGAGCCTCGCCGCGAGCGTGCAGACGCCGGCGTGGAGCACGGTCACCCTCATGCCGCTGACGGAGCAGGTCTCGGCGGTCCTGCTGCTCAGGACGATCGAGCGGCCGGGCACATCGACGGCCTGCGCGTAGGGGCTCGCGTCGAAGGAGTCGCCGTACGCCTTCTGCGGGAGCGTCGACAGGTCGAAGCGCACGCCGCCCACCGCCACGGTGGCCGGCTCGCTGCGGACGCTGCCCCCGCAGGTGGTCAGGGTCGCCCGGTAGCGGTAGGAGCCGGTGGGATCGGGGCCGGCCTCGAGGAACGCGGTCCCGTCCTCCCGGGCGCCCGCCCGGCCGAGGGCGGGCTTCCACGTGGCGCCGCCGTCGGTGGACCTCTCCCACGACACGGCGGGGATGCCGCCGTAGACGGCCGAGACGCTCACGCCCATCGTCAGCGTGTAGATCTGGTTGGTGACGCCCGCGATGTCCGAGGGCTGCCGGGTGATGACGGGTGCCGCGGCGCACGCGCGCACCTCGTGGCGCAGAGCGGGGAGCGCCGACCAGCTCCCTCGTCCCGCCTCGGCGGGGGTGATGGTGTCGGGGTAGTGCGCGCGGATCTCGTTCCAGCCCTGCGGGATGTCCCTCGTGGTCAGAACGCCGACGCCGTCCGCGTCGAGGGTCACCCTGCTGGTGCCTGCACCGGTGAGGATCTCGACGGTGCCGCCGGCGGCCACCGGCCGGCCCAGGCTCGGGATGGTCACCTTCGCGGTGACGGTGACCTCCTGCCCGAGCATCGAGAAGTCGGGGGTCCGCGTCACGGTCACGGCGGTGTCGTGCACCGGAGCGACCACGGGGTCGGCCGCCGTCGGGCCGGCCGTCTGCGAGATCCTCGTCACGCTCGGGTGCACGTAGCTCGAGCCGCCGCCGCCGGCGCCGGGGTCGTTCATGACGCCGAGGGTGTCGTTCATGCTGCCGAACACGTAGGGCGATCCGCCGCCGCCGCCGTACCACCAGCCGGCCCCGCCGCCGCCGCCGCTGTGGCCGGGGAACGAGCAGTTGCCGCCGCCGCCGCGGGAGGCGCCGGCGTCGGCGCCCTTGCCGTCGTTGAGGAACACGCCCCACTGGCCGTTGTTGCCGTCGGCGCACTCGCCGAACGTGCTGTAGCCGCGGGCGCCGGGCGAGCCGCCCGAGCTCTGCCCGGCCGCGCCGCCGCCGCCGCCGTCGGCCGCGTTGTTCCTGCCGCCGTTCCCGCCGCCCCTCGCGCCGCTGCCGGCGTCGGCGTCGCCGCCGACCGAGGACCGCCCGCCGCCGCCTCCGCCGCCCGCCGCCACGGCGAGGGCGTGCTGACAGCCGTCCGAGCCGGCCGTGCTGAGGTACTGGGCGTCGCCGCCCGCGCCGCCGGAGTCGCCCGCGTAGACGCCGCCGTTCACGTAGCGCGTGGCGCCTGCCGCTCCGGCCGGGGCGCCGGTGAGGCGCCCGATCTCCAGCACCTGCCCGGGTGTGACGGGCACCTCCACGACGAGGCTGGAGCCGCGTCCGCCGGCGTTGCCCGTCCCGAGGCCGCTCGCACCCTTCCCGCCGTTCTGGCCGCTGAGGACGGCGCGGACCGTCGAGACCCCGGTCGCGGGAACGGTGTACTGCGACACCGTCGAGACCTTCGGGGAGGTGAAGCACGCGGTGCTGAAGACCGGCGCCGCCGACGCGGTCGGCGCGGCCACGACGCTGAGTCCTGCGCCCGCTACGAGCACGGCCGCGGCGACGAGGGAACGGAGGAAGGACTGGCGCATGTGCTGCTACTCCCGGCTGCTGCCGGGAGCGGGCGCCCGCGGTCGGCTCAGAGTAGGGCGGTCGTAGACCCGCGAGGAAGGCGCAAGGTACACGAACGCCCTGCTCGGGGGGTACGGGAGGCCACTTCTGCCGGAACCTCCCAGGAAGTCCCTGTGCACGTCGGGGCGGCGTCCCCGCCCTGTCGGCGCAGTGTCCCCACCCTGTTGCGGCCGCCGCCCGGATCGCGTAGCCTAGCGAGGTTGCGTGCATCTGCACGCGCTTGCGTGCTGCCCACCGGGCAGGAGCTCCGGCTCCGGCCGGACAGGCGGGCGGTGCGCCGACAAGTGACCTTGGGTGGATCGGGCGGGGCTTCGTGCCGCGCGTGATCCACGGTAATCACACATGGAGGAAACCATGGCAGCAGTCTGCCAGGTGACCGGAGCCGTCCCCGGCTTCGGGCACGCCATCTCGCACTCGCACCGGCGCACCAAGCGCCGCTTCGACCCGAACGTGCAGAAGAAGACGTACTACGTGCCGTCGCTTCGCCGTAACGTCACCCTGACCCTCTCGGCCAAGGGCATCAAGGTCATCGACGCCCGTGGCATCGAGTCCGTCGTCAAGGATGTTCTCGCTCGCGGGGTGAAGATCTAATGGCCAAGCAGCAGGACGTCCGTCCGATCATCAAGCTCCGTTCGACGGCCGGCACCGGTTACACGTACGTGACCAAGAAGAACCGCCGCAACGACCCCGACCGTCTCGTGCTCAAGAAGTACGACCCCGTAGTGCGCAAGCACGTCGACTTCCGCGAGGAGCGCTAAGTATGGCCAAGAAGAGCAAGATCGCCCGCAACGAGCAGCGCAAGGTGATCGTCGACCGCTACGCCGCCAAGCGCCTCGAGCTGAAGAAGGCCCTGGTCGACCCGGCCGGGACCGACGAGACCCGTGAGGCCGCCCGCGTCGGCCTCCAGAAGCTCCCCCGCAACGCCTCGCCCGTCCGCGTCCGCTCGCGCGACGCCGTCGACGGCCGCCCCCGCGGCAACCTCACGAAGTTCGGCATCTCGCGTGTCCGCTTCCGTGACATGGCGCACCGCGGCGAGCTGCCCGGCATCACCAAGTCCAGCTGGTGACCCGGCGCCGCTAGCGGCGTGAACGATCGAAGGCCCGTGATCCATCGGATCGCGGGCCTTCGTCGTCCCGCCGGCGGACGTAAAATGTGCGGATGACCGACTCCAGCCTGCCCACCGTCGCCGAGATCGCGGCGCTCATCGACCACGCGATCCTGAAGCCCGAGCTCACCCGCGCCGAGGTCGACGCCCAGCTCGACGAGGCGCGCGCGTCCGGCGTGTTCAGCGTCTGCGTCCGCCCCTCCGACATCGCCCACTCGGTCGCTCGGCTCGAGGGCTCCGGCGTCCTGGTCGGCACGGTCATCGGCTTCCCCCACGGCACCACCTCGACCGCGGCGAAGGTCGCGGAGTCGCGTCAGGCGCTCGCCGACGGCGCGTCCGAGCTCGACATGGTCGTCAACATCGGCCGCCTCCGGAGCGGCCTGCTCCAGGACGTCGAGGACGACGTCCGCGCCGTGGTCGAGGCCGCCGAGGGCCACGTCGTCAAGGTCATCCTCGAGACGAGCCTCCTCGACGACGAGCAGGTCGTCGAGGGCAGCCGGGCCGCCGAGCGCGCCGGAGCGGACTTCGTGAAGACCGCCACCGGCTTCGCGGGCGGAGGCGCGAACGAGCACGACCTCCGCCTCATGCGCGGCGCCGTCTCGGAGGCCGTCCAGGTGAAGGCGTCCGGCGGAGTCCGCGACCTCGACACGCTCCTCGCCTACCGCGGCCTCGGCGTCACCCGCTTCGGCACCAGCGGCTCCGCGACCATCCTCGGCGACCTCGCCGCGCGGCACTCGGGCGACTCCTCCGCGGCACGTGTCGACTCAGCCTCCTACTGACGGAGCGGCCGACGAGGGCCGCACCGCACCCGCCGACCGGATGACGCCCGTGCGCCTGCGCCCGGGCCGCGCCGGCCGGTGGGCGGAGCGGACCCGCCGCCCCCTCGACGAGATCGCCCGCGCCCTCAAGGAGCGCGTCTACGCGACCTTCACGGGCCTGGCCGTGGTGATGATCTACCTCGTCGGCGACCACCCCGACGCGGTCCACGCCCTCCAGAGCCTCGTGATCTCGATCATCGGGATCTCGGCCGCGGGCTTCGTCGCCGAGGTGATCGCGCACCAGGTCGTGCACGCCTCGGCGCCCTCGCGCTCCGAGACGCACACCATGCTGCGGATCGCGGGCGGGGCGCTCGCCTCGGCGTCGCTGCCGGTCCTCGCGCTCGGTGCCGCGGCGCTGGGCTGGATCGACGCGACGGTCGCGCTGCGGATCGGCGCGGGCGTCTACGTCGCCACGCTCGCGGGGATCGCCCTCATCGCCGTCGTGCGCGCGGGCCTCTCCTGGAAGGAGAGCCTCGTCTCGCTGCTCGGGATCGTGGGCCTCGGCGTGCTGGTCGTCGGCGTGCTCGCGCTCGCGCACTGATCCGGAGGCGCCGCCGCGCGTAGGCTCGGACGGATGACGTCACGCACCAGGGTCGAGCTCGGCCGCCGCGAGGACCTCGGCGCCGACTGCGCGAACTGCTTCGGCCTGTGCTGCGTGGCCCTCGCCTTCGCCCGCTCCGCCGACTTCCCGTTCGACAAGCGCGCCGGAGACCCGTGCGTCAACCTCGACGGCGAGGACGCATGCACGATCCACCGCCGGCTCCGGCCGCAGGGCTTCGTCGGCTGCACCGTCTTCGACTGCTTCGGCGCCGGCCAGAAGGTCTCGCAGCACACGTTCGGCGGCGTCTCCTGGCGGTCGGACCCGGCCGTGCGCGAGCGGATGTTCGCGGTGTTCCCGCTGATGCGCCGCCTGCACGAGCTGCTCTGGTACCTCGACTCCGCACTGGCGCTGCCCGGCGTCGCCGCGCCGCTCCTCGACGAGCTGCGCGAGCGGTTCGACGCGGTGCACGCGCACACCCTCGGTGAGCCGGAGCAGGTGGTCGCGGTCGACGTCGACGCGGAGTACGGAGCATCCCGGCCGCTCCTGATCGCGGCGAGCGCGGCCGCTCGCGCAGGAGCGGCGCCGGCTGCCCGCCGGTCGAAGGGCCGTCGGCTCGCTCCGGGTGCCGATCTGGCGGGCGCACCGCTCCGGAACGCGGACCTGCGGGGAGCGGATCTGCGGGGCGCGCTCCTCCTGGCTGCGGACCTGCGGGGTGCGGATCTGCAGCGGTGCGACCTGCTCGGGGTGGACCTTCGTGATGCGGACGTGTCCGGTGCGCGGCTCGCCGAGGCGGTCTACCTCACCCAGGCGCAGGTGAACAGCGCCCGAGGGGATGCGGCGACCACGCTGCCGTCGCATTTCGAGCGCCCGTCGCACTGGGGCGGCTAGCCCGCCAGGTCAGAGGCTGCGGGGGCCGCCCAGCGACTCGTCGCCGCCCTCGTCGTCGAAGCCGAGGGCCTCGACGACCTCGCGGCCGAGGAGGTGCGCGCCGCTCCAGCCCTCGATGACGCACCGGGGGAACGCCTCGCGGTCCGGCGAGCCGAGCCATGCGGCCGCGGCCTCGCGGGCCCATGCCTCCGAGGCGTACACGCCGATAATCTCGGTGCGGTCGTCCCACGGCGTCGCGGTCGAGAGGACGAAGTGGTCACCGTTCACGATCGGATCTCCTCCGGCTCTCGGGGTTCAGCGACCCCGTGGGAGTGCGGGACCGGACCGGACGCTACCCGTGCGCGGGGGAGCGCGTCTCCGGGGTCGACACGAGCGCGGATGAAGGCTACGGGAACGTCGAGCGCGGCGCGATCACCCGATGGTCCCACGCAGGCGGGCGTTCAGCCCACCAAGAGCCGTCGCGATCTCGTTCTCGTCGCTTCCGGGGAGGAGGGCGCCGCCCTGCTCGAGGCCGTGGCGCAGGGCCTCGACCTCCTCAGCGGGGAGGCCGCCGCTGTCGAGGAGGGCCTGGAGGGCGGCGAGGATGCCGACGAGGGCGACGGCGTCGTCCAGGTCGAGGGGGCGGACGCAGGACTTGTCCATGTCATCGCTCCTGTTCGGGTCAGGGGTTCAGGGGCGGGGGCCCCGCGT
>NZ_PSWH01000039.1:0-30071 GCF_002932105.1 Rathayibacter sp. AY1C1
GGCCTGGGGCGGGCTGCTCGGGGACGGCGGGCGGGCCCGGTGGAGTCGGGCGGAGCCGCCTCAGCCGGCCGAGCGGATCCCTCCGGTCGGACCCCAGGCGACTCCGGCGCCGCCCGCGTCGCCCTGGTAGTCGTCGGGCGAGAGGGCCATGCCGCTCGCGACGAAGTCCGCGGTCGCCGCGCAGTCCGTGACGACGACGTCGCCGTCGGAGCGCGCGAGCCCGTAGAGGCAGACGGACTCGTCGGCGAGCTCCGCGGCCGAGAAGGAGTCGAGGCTGAGGGTGGCGAAGTAGTCGACTCCGGCGATGCTGCCCAGGTAGCGCGTCGGCCCCCAGTGGAAGACGCGGAGGCTCGCGAGGGTCGACAGCGGGCGCGTGGCGACGTCGTCGGGGACGGCCCAGGGCTCGGTGAAGACATCCAGCGACGGGCGAGGGGCCAGCGCGACGGAGGCGGCCGTGCGGAGGGCGGCGAGCCCGAGCACGGCGACGAGGGCGGCGATCACCCCGAGGCGGCGGCGCGGTCGGGGCGTGGCGGAGGTGCGGGAGTCGGAGTCGTCGCCTCCGGTGGTCTCACTGCGCTCGCCCCAGCCGGGCGCCGCGTTCCGGCCGGTCTCGTCACGGCCGACCTCGTCCCGGCCGGTCTCGTCCCAGCCGGTCCGGTCACGGCGCGTCCCGCCCCGGTCGCTCGCCGTCCCGCGACCGATCCGGCCCTGGGCCGCTGCGGGTCCGACGGGCGCGGCCAGTCCCGCGACCGCGGCGTCGAGCGCCTCCTCCCGCTCGCGGAGCTGCGCGCGCAGCAGTGCCAGCTCCTCGAGCGCCGCGGGGTCCGCCTCCGCGCTGAACGCCCGGCGCTCGAGCGCGGCCCGCTGCCTCCGCTCCTCCGGCGACGCCCCGTCGCGGCGCCGCTGCAGGGCGGCCCGGCCGCGACCGCGACCTCCGAGAGCCGCGTCGAGCGCCGCCTCCGTCGCGGGATCGAGCTCGTCGAGCAGCCGCGCCGCGCGTGCCGGCGTGACCGCGGTGCCGACGGACGCCGGCACGTCAGGCCCGGTCGCGGACGGCGCGCGCCAGCGACTCGAGGCGCTCCCGGTACTCCGGCCACCACTCCTCCGGCACCGGCGGGAGGTTGTCGCCGGGCGTCCGGAGCCCGACCCGCCCGTCGATCAGCTCGCGGACGATGTCGGCGTGGCCCGCGTGCCGGTGCGTCTCCGCGGTGATGTGGACGAGGATCCGGTGCAGCGTCACGTCGCGGTTCGTCCACCAGGGGACCTGCCCGGGAGCGTCGAGCGGGAGGGCCGCGACCGTCGCGTCGGAGTGGGCCCACACGCGGCGGTACAGCGCGACGACGTCGGCCGTCGACTCGTCGGCCGTCGCCCACATGTCCGAGTTCGGCTCCGACTCGTCCTCCATCCACGGCATCGGCTCCGGGAACGGCCGCCCGAACACGGCGCCGAGGTAGCCCGCCTCGGTGCCCGCCACGTGCTTCACCAGGCCGAGCAGGTTCGTGCCCGTCGCGACCAGCGGCCGCCGCACGTCGTACTCGTCGAGCCCGTCGAGCTTCTGCAGCAGGGCGTCGCGCCCCTCCTGCAGGTAGCGGAGGAGGGTCTGCTTCGCGTCGTCGCTCATCCCCCCAGCCTGCCGCGCCCGCCCGAGCCGCGCCAGAGCGGTGCCGGAGCCGCGCCGTGCCCAGACCGCAGGAAGGATCGCCCCGCGGGCACCGGGATCCGCGGATCCACGGCCCGCCGGAGCGATCCTTCCAGCGTTGTCCACGGGGTCAGGCCGGGACGCCCGCTCCCGCCCGCTGGACCCGCGTGCCGACGAGGCGCTGCGAGGAGGCGTCGACAGCGGCGGCCGCGCCGACCAGCTCGAGCGCCGCCTCCGTCTCGCGGGTCGCGCAGTCCGGGCCCACCCACAGCTCGACGCGGCCGGGCTCGACGATCCGCACGCCCTCGCGTCCGGTGAAGGCCAGGCGCGCGGCCGGGACCTCGAAGCGGACCTCCGCCTCCTCGCCGGGCTCGAGCGCGACCCGCGCGTAGCCGAGCAGCTGCGCCACCGGCCGGGTCACGCTCGCGAACACGTCGCGGGCGTACAGCTGCACCAGGTCGGTGCCCGCCCGCTCGCCAGTGTTGCGGACGCGCACGGTCGCCGTGAAGGAGCCGTCCGTCGGGGCGGACTCCTCGGCCGCCAGCTCCGTCCGGGCGAAGTGCGTGTACGAGAGCCCGTGGCCGAACGGCCGCACCGGCGTGCTGTCGGCGGAGGTCACGTCCGACGGCCCGCCGAGGATCGGGTGCAGGTACGAGAACGGCTGCGCCCCGGCCGAGCGCGGCAGCGAGACCGGCAGGTGGCCGGAGGGGTCGACCCGTCCCGAGACGACGCCCGCGATCGCGCCGGCGCCCTCCTCCCCCGGGAAGAAAGCCTGCAGCACGGCGGCGGGAGCCGACGGCCCGTCGAGCGCCCAGCCCACGGCGTAGGGGCGGCCGGTCAGCAGCACGAGCACGACCGGGGTCCCGGTCGCCACGACGGCCTCGACCAGCTCGCGCTGGCGGCCCGGGAGCTCGAGGCTCTCGACGTCGTTGCCCTCGCCGACCGTGCCGCGGCCGAACAGGCCCGCCCGGTCGCCGACGACCACGATCGCCATTTCGGAGTCGGCGGCCGCCCGGACCGCCTCGGCGATCCCGGAGGCGTCGTCCCCCTCGACCGAGCAGCCCTCGGCGAGCAGCAGCTCGGCCGAGCCGAACTCGTCGGCCAGCGCGTCCGCGACCGTCGGGATCTCGAAGCCCAGCGGCACGCCCGGGTGGTGCGCCAGCACGTGGTTGGCGAAGGAGTAGCAGCCCATGAGCGCGGGCGCGCTGTCGGCGTTGGGGCCGATCAGCGCGAGGTGGCGCGGCGCAGCGAGCGGCAGGACGCCGTCGTTCGCGAGCAGAACCACCGACTCCTCGGCCAGCCGGCGGGCGATGTCGCGGTGGGCCGGCGAGTCGAGGTCGATCGACTCGGGGGCGTCGTCGAAGCGCGCGTCGAGCAGTCCGAGCCGCTCCTTCTGCGCGAGCACCCGCAGCACGGCCCGGTCGACGAGCGCCTCGTCGGCCTCCCCGGCTCGGATGCGCGCGGCCAGCGGAGCGAGGAACGCGTCGCCCGTGGGCAGCTCCACGTCGATCCCCGCGGCGAGCGCCAGCTCGGCCGCCTCGCCCAGATCGGCGGCGACCGCGTGCATGAGGTGGAGGAACGCGACCGAGAAGTAGTCGGCGACGACCACGCCGTCGAAGCCCCAACGCTCGCGCAGCACGCCCGTGAGGTAGGCGGGCGTCGCTCCGACCGGGTCCCCGTCGATCTCGGCGTAGGAGTTCATCACCGAGCGGGCGCCCCCGTCGCGGATCGCCATCTCGAACGGCGGCAGCAGCACGTCCGCGATCTCGCGCGGTCCGGCGTGCACCGGCGCGTGGTTGCGGCCGCCGCGGGAGGCGGAGTAGCCGATGAAGTGCTTCAGCGTCGCGTCGACGCCGGTGGACTGCAGCCCCTGCACGTACGCGGTGCCGATCGTGCCGACGACGTACGGGTCCTCGGCGATGCACTCGTCGACCCGGCCCCAGCGGGGGTCGCGGATCACGTCGAGCACGGGCGCCAGACCCTGGTGGATCCCGAGCTCGCGCATCGAGCCGCCGATCACGGCGCCGAGCTCGGCCACGAGCTCCGGGTCGAAGGAGGCGCCCCAGGCGAGCGGAGTCGGGAACGTCGCGGCCTGCCAGGCGGCGAGCCCGGTCAGGCACTCCTCGTGGACGATCGCCGGGATGCCCAGCCGCGTCTCCTCGACGAGCCGGCGCTGCTCCGCCCACAGCCAGCGGGCGCGCTCGAGTGGATCGACGGGGCGCGTGCCGTAGACGCGGGTCAGCTGGCCGATCCCCTCGCGGGTCGCCTCGGCGTACCCGGTCGAGGTGGCCATCTCGCCGGCGAGCGGGGCGACGACCTCGCCGCCCTGGTCGACCCAGTAGCCGACCAGCTGGGAGAGCTTCTCCTCCAGCGTCATCCGGCCCAGCAGCTCGGTGGTGCGGGCGGACGGAGCCTGGGGGTCCTCTGGTGCGTGCGGTGCGGTCACGGTGCGACCCTCTCTGCGGGTGGGGCGACGGGTGCGGACGGAACGGGGGACGCGGCGGACGGGCGGATCGATCCGCTCATCCCTTCACCGCCCCCGTCAGCCCGCCGACGATGCGGCGCTCGAAGACGCTGAAGAAGATCAGCGCCGGGATCATCGACAGCGACACGAAGGCGAGCACCTTCGCCGTGTCGACCGAGTACTGCGACGAGAACGCCTGCACTCCGAGCGGGAGCGTGAAGGTGGACTCGTTGTTGAGGATGAACAGGGGCAGCAGGTAGCTGTTCCAGCTCGCGATGAACGCGAGGATCCCCGTGGTGATCACGCCGGGCATCGCCAGGCGCACGACCATCCGGAAGAAGAAGCCGATCCGGCTGCAGCCGTCGATGAAGGCCGCCTCCTGGATCTCGTCCGGGATCGCGCGGAGGAACGGCACCAGGATGATGATCGTGGTCGGCAGGCCGAACGCGATCTGCGGCAGCACCACTCCGGCGAGCGAGTTCATCAGGCCGAGGCTCTTGATCACCAGGTAGAGAGGAGTGATCGCCACGGTCATCGGGAACATCAGGCCGGCGGCGAAGAGCGCGTAGAACACGCCCCGGCCGGTGAAGTCGTAGCGGGCCAGGACGTAGCTCGCCATCAGGCCGAGCACGACCACGCCGAGCGTCGTCGCGAGGCCGGCGATGGTGGAGTTGCCGACCTCCTGCCAGAAGACGCCGCCGGTGATCACGTCGAGGTAGTTCTGCACGTTCCACGGCGAGGGCAGGCCCGCCGGGTCGGTGGTGATCTGCGCGTTCGTGCGGAAGCCGCCGAGGATGATGTACGCCACCGGGGCGAGCATCAGCGCGATCACGACGATCGCCACGACGTAGGCGATCGTGGTGCCGCGGCCCAGGGGCTGCCGGCGCCGCTTCACCGCGAGAGGCCGAGGGGTCTCCGGAGTGATCGGCGGGGCCGTCATCGTCGTGCCGGTCATCGCTTGTCTCCCGTCAGTGCGCCCGCCGTGTCGCGCCGGAGCACGAAGCGCTGGTAGAGCAGCGCCACCACGAGCGAGATCAGGAACAGGACCACCGCGACGGCGTTCCCGTACCCGTAGTTGCCGGCGTTGCGGCCGTTGGTGACCAAGTAGATCGCCATGGTCGAGGTGCCCGCGGTCGAGGACACGTACTGGCCCCAGATGATGTAGACGAGGTCGAACAGCTGCAGTGCGCCGATGATCGACAGGAACGCCCAGATCCGCAGGGTCGGCGCGAGCAGGGGCAGGGTGATCCGCCGCTGCACCTGCCAGTAGGAGGCGCCGTCGATGGCCGCGGCCTCGGACAGCTCCTCGGGGATGCCCTGCAGACCCGCGAGGAAGAGGATCACGGCGAAGCCGATGTACTTCCACGTGATGATCAGCATCAGCGTCCAGATCGCGATCGCCGGATCCGAGAGCCAGTCCTGCTTCAGCGCGCCGAGGCCGACCTTCTCGAGCAGGCCGTTGACCGCGCCGCTGGTCTGGAGCATCAGGCTCCAGCCGGTGCCGACGACGACCTCCGAGATCACGTACGGCACGAAGATCAGGACGCGGATGATCGACTGCCCGCGCAGCTTGCGGTTCAGCAGCAGCGCCAGGAGGATCGCGACCGGCCCCTGGAGCACGAGCGAGAGCACCACGATGATGCCGTTGTGCGCGAGGGCGTCGTGGAAGGTGGGGTCCTGCAGGATCGTCAGGTAGTTGCGGAAGCCGACGAAGTCCGTCGGCACTCCGTAGCCCTGCCAGCTGAAGAAGCCGTAGTAGGCCGCCATCACGACCGGGAAGATCACGAAGGCGAGGAAGACGATCAGCGCCGGGCCGACCAGGAGCGCGATCTCGAAGCGCCCCGCCCAGCCCACGCTGCGGCGGCGCCGGCGCACCGGAGGCGTCGAGGTGACGCCTCCGGTGCGCGCGGTCCCGCGGGGCTCATCCACTCCGAGGAGCGGGCTCTCGCGGAGTGCCATGGTGGCTAGGCCTTCGCCGCGGCGGCGTTGACGGCCTCGACCAGCTGCTCGGGGTCGCTCTTGCCGGCCAGCAGGTCGACGACTCCGACGTTCAGCGCGTTGCCGACGTTGAGGCCGTAGACGGTGTCGAGCCACTGCGAGACGTACGGGGCCGAGTTGTAGGCCTCGAGGATCTGCTGCAGGTACGGCTCGGTGACCGCCTCCTGCGCCACGGTGTTCACCGGGGGCGCGTTGAAGGCCGCGTAGTACTCCTTCTGCACGTCGGAGGTGGCCAGGTAGTTGAGGAAGTCGACGCACTCGTCGGGAGCGCCCGCGGAGCAGGAGTAGCCGTCGACACCGCCCATGATCGCGCCGGCCTCGCCGTCGCCGCCGTCGATCTCGGGGAACGGGAACCAGCCCAGGTCGGGCAGCGGCTTCTCGTCGGGGGTGAGGGAGGCGATCACGCCGGGGTTCCACGCGCCCATGAGCTCCATCGACGCCTGGTGGTTGGCGAGGAGTCCGGCCGAGCTGCCCGCGCCCTGCTGGGCGGCGGTGGTGAGGAAGCCCTCGTTGAACGGCTCGGTGGCCGAGAAGTCCTGCAGGTCCTCGCCCGCGCGGACCCAGCAGTCGTCCGAGAAGTCCTTGGTGTCGGCCGCCTCGGCCATGGTGTCGGCGCTGCACTCGCGGAGCGCGAAGAAGTAGTACCAGTGCGCGGCGGGCCAGGCGTCCTTCGCGCCGAGCGCGACGGCCTGGGCTCCGCTGCCCTTGATCTTCGTGATCGCCGAGTCGAGCTCGTCGATGGTCTTCGGCGTCTCGGTGACGCCCGCCGCCGTGAAGAGGTCCTGGCTGTAGAACAGGCCGCCCGGGAGGACGGCGACCGGCATCGCCCAGACCTTGTCGTCGAGGGTGTTCGCCGAGAACGAGCCCTCGGGGATCTCGCTGCGCGCCTGGTCCGAGATGCCGTCGGTGAGGTCCTTCAGCTGTCCGCCCGCGACCATGGCGGCGAGCTTGCCGCCTCCGCGCTGGAGGAAGACGTCGGGGGCGTCGCCCGAGTTGAGCGCCGTCTGGAGCTTGCCGTCGAGGTCCTCGTTCTGGATGGCCTGCGACTCGATGGTCACTCCGGGGTTCGCGGCCTCGAAGTCCGCGATCGTCTTGTCCCAGAACTCCTGGCCGGGGCCCGTGGTCGAGTTCTGCCAGAGGGTCATCGCGACGGTGCCGTCGCTCGATCCCGAGTCCTGGCCCGAGCAGCCGGTGAGGGCCGCGACCGTGCCGAGCAGGGCTGCTGTCGCCACTGCGATCTTCCTGAACTTCATCGTCCAACCGTTCTCTTCATCGAGGGCGCCGCCTGGTGCACCGGCGCCGTGGGGGTTCCCGCCTTCGCGGGTGGAGTCAGTGTCCGCAGTGCTTGCGAAAGTGGTCAAACGTTTTCGAAATGGTTTTCGAAGCACGGGTTACAGTCGGCCACATGACCACCCGACCGACCATCCACGACGTCGCCGCTGCCGCCGGCGTCTCGGTGGCGACGGTGTCCAAAGCCGTGAACGGCCGCTACGGCATCGCCCCCTCCACCGCCACCCGCGTGCTCGAGGTCGTGCGCGAGCTCGGCTACGAGTCGAGCCTCGTCGCGAGCAGCATGCGCTCCCGGCGCACGGGCGTGATCGGCGTGCTCGTCGCGGGGTTCGAGCCGTTCAGCGCCGAGATCCTGAAGGGCGTGGGGTCGGTGCTGGCGGAGTCGCGGTTCGACCTGCTCGCCTACTCCGGCTCCCACGAGGGCGAGCAGGAGGGCTGGGAGCGGCGCTCGCTCAGCCGGCTCAGCGGCACCCTCATCGACGGGGCGATCATGGTGACACCGAGCGTGGTGAGCGCCCCCTCCGACATCCCGCTCGTCGCCGTGGACCCGCACACCGGCCGCGCCGACCTGCCGACCGTCGAGTCCGACAACTTCGGCGGCGCCCTGCTCGCCACCCGCCACCTCGTCGCCCTCGGGCACCGCCGCATCGGCTTCGTCGCGGGCCGCGGCGACCTGCGCTCGGCGCGGCTGCGGGAGGCCGGCTACCGGGCGGCGCTGGCGGAGGCCGGCATCGCCTTCGACGAGCGCCTGCTGCGGGTGGGCAACTACCACCGCGACACCGCCCGGCGGCCCGCCTCCTCGCTCCTGTCGCTGGCCGACCGCCCGACCGCGGTCTTCGCCGCCAACGACGTCTCGGCGCTCGCGATCATCGAGACCGCCGCGCACCTGGGCCTCGCCGTGCCCCACGACCTGTCGGTGATCGGCTTCGACGACGTGCCCGAGGCCGCTCGCTTCGATCCGCCGCTGACCACCGTCCGCCAGCCGATGCAGACGCTCGGAGCGACCGCCGCCGAGATGCTGATCGCGCTGATGGCCGGGCGCGAGCCGCGCTCGCTGCACGTGCAGCTGCCGACGCAGCTCGTCCGCCGCGCGACGACGGGACCGCCGGCATGAGCGGCGACGGGACCGCCGGCACGGGCGACGAGCTGGAGGACGACGGCCCGACCGCGGTGCACGCCGCCCTCTTCGACGCGCTGGAGCTGGTGGACCTGCCCGCGCTCGAGGCGCTGCTCGACGAGCGCTTCGTGATCGAGCACCCGACCGGCCTGGTGCAGTCGCGGGAGGAGTGGCTCGCCGACATCGACGAGGCGCGCAAGGAGTACCACGAGATCGACCACGTCGAGAGCGCCCTCTCGGGCGGCGCCGCGCACCCGGTGCTCTCCTCCCGCACCATCACCGAGGCGACCATCGGCCGCCTGCACGCGACCTGGCGGCTCCAGCTGACGAGCCGCCTCGTCCGCCGCGACGAGGGGTGGGTGATCACGCGGACCGTGGTGACGAGCTGGTGAGGCGGGCGGACCGGCGCGTCCGCGGCCGGCTGCAGGCGCGGCGGGCAGGATCGACACCGTGCTCCTCCAGGTCGTGACCCGCTCCGCCCGCCCGGCCGCCGAGATGTTCGACCGGGCGCGCGACATCGACCTGCACACCGCCTCGCAGGCCGGCGCTCGCGAGCGCGCGGTGTCCGGGACGACCACCGGGCTGATCGGGCTCGGCGAGCACGTGACCTGGAGCGCCCGGCACTTCGGCGTCCCGCTCCGACTGACCAGCACCGTCACCGCGCTCGACGCCCCGCACTCCTTCGTCGACGAGCAGACCCGGGGACCCTTCGCGACCTTCCGGCACGAGCACCGCTTCGAGCCCGACGACTCCGGCTCCGTGATGATCGACCGGCTCGAGTACTCCGCCCCGCTCGGCGTCCTCGGACGGATCGCGGAGCGGCTGGTGCTCGACCGGCACCTGCGGCGGCTGCTGGAGGAGCGCGGCGCGTTCCTCGCCGGACGCGACCGGTGAGGCTCCTGATCCGGACCCTGCTGACGCTCGTCGCCGTCGCCGGGGTCCTCTCGCTCGCGACGACCTCGGTCCTGTTCGCCCTGTCCTCCCTCGACACCGGCCGGGACGCCGGCGAGCTGCTCCTCCCGCTGGCCCGAGCGCTTCTGGCGACCGCCGTGACGGCGGCTGTCGGCGGGCTCCCCTACTCCGCGGGACGGGGTCGCGCGCCCTGGCCGGTCCTCTGGACCGCTTCTACGGTCTGCATCCTCGCGATCGCCTGGATCGTGGTCTCGATCGCGGCGTGGACCGACGCGGGCGACGGGACGGACGCTGTCGTCGCACTGCTGACCGTGGTGCCCGCGGCCTGCTGCTCGATCGCCGCGGTGCCGGTGACCGAGCTCGTCCTCCGGGTGGGAACGCGCAGGATCGGCGCCCGCTAGCGGATCCGTCCCCGCCGCTTGACGTTGACGCTGCGTCAACCCGTACCGTCGCTTCCATCGCCGCCGGAGTCCCCGGCGACGCGGAGACGGAGGGCACTGTGGAGCAGGAGTGGACCGTGCACGAGGTGGCGCGGCTGGCCGGCACGACCAGCCGGACGCTGCGGCACTACGGGGCCGAGGGACTGCTCCCGGCGAGCCGGGTGGGCGCGAACGGCTACCGCTACTACGACGCCGCCGCGCTCGTGACGCTGCAGCGGATCCTGCTGCTGCGCGACCTCGGTCTCGGGCTGCCCGAGATCGGGCGGATCCTGCGGCGCGACGCGGAGCCGGTGGCCGCTCTCGAGCGGCACCTCGACGTGCTCCAGGAGGAGCGCCGACGGCTCGATCGCCGCATCCGGGCGGTCGCCGGGACGATCACCACGATGAGAGAAGGGAACGGGCCGATGGCCGAGGAGATGTTCGACGGGTTCGACCACGCGGAGCACCGCGAGGAGGTGGAGCGCCGCTGGGGTGCCCCGGCGTACGCCGTCGGCGACCGCTGGTGGCGCTCGATGAGCGCGGAGGACCGCGAGCAGTGGCAGCGGCGGCAGGCGGACCTCGCCGGCGCCTGGACCGCCGCGGCGGCGAGCGGGGCGGATCCGACCGGGCAGGAGGCGCTCGCGCTGGCCGAGCGGCACCGCGCCTGGCTCGCCGAGGTGCCGGGCACGCCCCGCGACGCGACCGGCGGCCCGAGCGACGAGTACCTGCTCGGGCTCGGCGAGATGTACGTCGACGACGAGCGGTTCTCGGCGCACTACGGCGGAGTCGCCGGCGCCCGATTCGTCCGCGACGCGCTGCGGGCGCTCGTCGAGCGGCGGGACTGACGGAGGTCTCGTCGGCCGCAACGCGACCCCGCTCCGGAACGGCATGATCGCCTGATGGGACGCATCCGATTCAGCAGTCCGGGCTGGGACGAGGACACCGACCGGGGACCTGCGCCCGACCCCGACCGTGCCCGGTACTCCCGGGACGACGGGGCGAGGTTCACCGCGATCACGCTCACCTGCCTGTCGGTCCTCCCCGCGATCGTCCTCACGGCCGCGTTCTTCCTCGTGCGCCTCCCTCCCCTGGACCGCGACGACCAGCCCGACTGGACGGCGCCGCGCGCGGAGGTCCTGGCTCCGTGGCTGCTGCTGTTCCTGCTCCCACCGCTGGTCACGGGACTGCTCGCCCGTCTGGTCGGCGGGCGGGACTCCTTCCACGGGTTCCTGCTGTCCGCCGCGGTCTGCCTCGTGGTGATGGCGCCGTTCCTCGGCCTCTCGGCCCTGTCGCTCCTCGGCTAGGCGCTGCCACCGCTCACGCCTGCAGGACCACCGCGCCGTAGTGCGTGCCCGCGCCCGTGCCCACCAGCAGCACCGACTCCCCCGGCTGCACGCGCGAGCGGTGCAGGGCAAGCGGGATCGCGCTGCCGATCGTGTTGCCGACCTCGCCGAGCGTGATCGTCATCCGGTCGCGACCCCAGAGGCGGGCCATGCCCTCGAGCCCGGCGGCGCTGGTCTGGTGCGGGACCACCCGGTCGATGCCGGGGAGCCCTCTCGAGAGACCGGGCCGCACCTCCTCGAGGAACGCCGGGAAGTGCCGCAGCGCGTCGACGAGCAGCGCCTTGCCCTGCATGTCGAAGCGGAAGTCGGCGAGCCGGTCGGGCGCCTCCTCGATGCGGATCCGCGAGCCGAAGCCGCGCAGCTCCGCGTGGCGCACACCGCTCGGGCGGGTGCGGAAGTGCGTGGCGACCAGGCCCTGGCCCGGAGTCTCGGCGCGGCCGATCACGACGGCGGCGGCCGCGTCGCCGAAGAGCAGGGCGCTCTCGGGCTGGCCCGGGTCGATGCCGCGGCTGCCGCAGTCGGTCGAGACGATGAGCACGGTGTCGGCGCGACCCGTGGCGAGGAGGAATCCCGCCTCCTGCAGAGCGAAGAGGAACGACAGGCAGGTGGCGCCGACGCTGTACGCCGAGACGTCGTCGAGGCCGAGTCCCGCCGCGAGCAGTGCGCCTCCGTCCGGGATCGCCTGCAGCTGGGTCCCCGAGGCGTTGAGCACCACGTCGACCGTGTCGAGCCCGGCCGCCGCGAGCGCCCGACGGGCGGCGAGCAGGCCGAGCTCCAGCGGGTCCTCGTCGTCGGTGACCCAGTGGCGGGTGCGCACGCCGGAGCGGCGCTCGGCCTCGTCGGCGGGCAGGCCGCAGAGCGCGGCGACCTCGGCGGTCGTGACGATCCGCTCGGGCAGCGCTTCGCCCGTGCCGAGGACGCGGAGCGGGAGGAGGTCGGGCACGCGGGCCCCTTCCTGCCCCGGGACGTGCGGAGCGAATCCCTGTATAGCGCGCCTCTGCACCTCCGCGCGCACTGTTCGGCGCGGTTTGACGGCACGGGCCCCCGCCGACACCATGGTCCCGGAGCGGGGGACGGATGGACGCGCGCGGTTTCTGGGTGGTCGTGCCCTTCCTCGACGAGGAGAAGCTGCTCGGCGGCGCCCTCGACGCGCTCGCCCGCCAGACCGATCCGGACTTCACCCTCCTGCTCGTCGACAACGGCAGCACCGACGGCTCGCGCGCCGTGATCGAGGAGTTCCGCCGCCGGTGCCCGGAGCGGCAGGTCGCCGTGATCGACGAGGCGCAGAAGGGCACGGGAGCCGCCTCCGACACCGGCTTCCGCCACGCGATCGCCGAGGGCGCGACGGCCGTCGCCCGCACGGACGCCGACTGCCGGCCGAGCGCCGACTGGGTGGCGCGCCTCAAGGCCGACCTCCGCGGCGGCGCCCGCTTCGTCGGCGGCCGCCTGTCCCCGCGGCGGGACGAAGCCGTCTACCGCTGGTACGACGGCGTGCTCGGCACCGCGCTGATCCGCCTGATGGAGCACGCCCCGGGCGTCTTCTACCGCCGCCCCGGCCAGCGGTACCGGATGTTCATGGCCGCCGGCTGCAACCTCGCGATCGACGCCGCGCTGTACCTCCAGGTCGACGGCTTCCCGCGCTCGAGCATCGACGACACCGACGAGGACCTGGAGCTGCACCTGAAGGTCTGCCAGGTGATCGGGCGGAGCGAGGCGCTGCTCGACAAGGACGCGGTCGTGCTGATGTCGATCCGGAAGGGCAAGGCGCTCGGGTACCTGGGGATCCTGCTCTGGTACTGGGGCCGCAAGCGCGGGCTGGAGGTCGTCGATGTCCGCTGAGCGCCGGCGCCGCGTGCTGATCACCGGGGCGACGGGCTTCCTCGGCGGCTACGCGGTGCGCGAGTTCCTGGCCGCGGGCGACGACGTGCTCGCCACCGGTCGCGCCCCCGAGGCGCTGGCGCGGCTGGAGGAGGAGGGCGCCACGGTCCTCCGCGCCGACCTCGCCGAGCTGGGCGCGACGGACGTCGAGGCCGACGTGCTCGTGCACGCCGCCGCTCTGTCGAGCCCGTGGGGAACGTGGAGCGAGTTCGAGCGCGCGAACGTCGCGGGGACCGAGGCGATGATCGCGCTGGCCGAGCGCTGCGGGATCCGCCGCTTCGTCTTCGTCTCGTCGCCGAGCATCTACTCCGCCCGCCGCCACCAGTACCTGGTGCGGGAGGAGGAGGTCGACACCGGCAGCAGGATGAGCCTCTACATCCGCAGCAAGATCGAGGCCGAGAGGCTGCTGCAGGAGGCGCACCGCGCCGGCCGGATCCCCGAGCTCGTGATCCTGCGCCCCCGCGGCCTGATCGGCGTCGGCGACCCCAGCCTCCTCCCCCGCTTCGTCGCCGCGAGCCGCCGCCGCGGCATCCCCCTCTTCGACGGCGGTCGGAACCCCGTCGACATCACCTGCGTCGAGAACGCCGCGCACGCGCTGGTGCTCGCCGCCGACGCTCCCGTGGCCGACGGCGGCGTCTACAACATCACCAACGGCGAGCCCGCTCCGCTCGGCGACCTCCTCGAGCGCTTCTTCGCCGCGATGGGCGAGGAGCCGCGCTTCATCCGGGTGGACCTGCGCGTGCTGACCGCGCTCGCCGAGATCCTGGAGCGGGTCTACCGGCTGCTGCCCGGCCGCGAGCCGCCGTTCACCCGCTACACCGTGGCGACCCTCGCCTACGCGCAGACCCTCGACATCTCGCGGGCGCGGACCGAGCTCGGCTACGAGCCGACCGTGCCGCTGGCCGATGGCATCCGCCGGGTCGGCGAGCACCTGAGGACGACGCGTGGCTGAGTCGTCGCTGCAGGTGATGGCGTGCGGGAGCACCGTCTTCCCGCTGTCCCGGGTGTTCCGCGGGAAGGGGCTCCCCCGCCGCGTCTTCCCCTCGAACGTCTTCCTCTACACGCACGCGAGCGGCCGGCGGGTGCTCGTGGACACGGGCTACCCGCCGACGTTCCGCGGGACAGGCCTCGTCGGACGGCTGTACGAGCGGATCCTGCCCGCGACGGTGCCGGACGACGAGACCGTCGACCAGCGGCTGCTCGCCCTCGGCCTGACCCCGGCCGACGTGGAGTTCGTGGTGCTCACGCACCTGCACCCGGACCACGTGGGCGGCGTGCGCTGGTTCCCGGACGCGACCTTCGTGCTGTCGTCGGGCCAGGTCGCCTCCGTGCGGCGGAACCGCGTGCGCGAGGGGATCTTCCGCGCGCTGCTGCCGCCGTGGTTCGCGGCCGGGATCGTGGCGGACGAGCAGCCCGCGACGACGATCAAGGGGCTGACCGGATTCGACCTGTTCGGCGACGGGTCGCTGCTCGTGGTGCCGCTCCCGGGGCACGCACGCGGTCACCTCGGGGCGCTCGTCGAGGGGCGCGTGCTGGTCGCCGGGGACGCGGCGTGGGGAAGGGAGTTCCTCGGCTGGTCCGGGCGCCTGCGCCGGCTGCCGCGGTTCATCAGCGACGACGCACGGGCGCACGAGCGGACATCCGAGATGCTGGAGCGGGTGGAGGCGGCGGGGGTGCGGCTGCGCTTCTCGCACGACGCGTATCCGGAGGGGGACGTGGGGCTGGGTGGGGCGGCACCCGTCGGCAGGAAGTCGCCGACCTGACGGCGGGACGGCTCGCGTCGTACCCTCTCGTCCATGACGGACTACGCCCGACCGGCAGTCGCGGACCGCGTCTTCATCGGCGAGGACGGCCGACCCATCCCCTACGGCACTCGCTGGCTGGGTGAGTCGCCTCCGGACGAGAGCTACTCCGTCACGAGCGATCTCGAGCGTTTCCAGCCGCTGCACACCGTCGCGGACGCCCTGCTCGAGCACCTCGAGCGCACCTACGACGTCACGGTCGAGGACGACCCGGCCCTGGCCTCACGAGACGAAGCGGAGATCTCCTGGGCCGCCCGCGCCGTCCGCGTGACGCCGCGGGCGGTCGACGCCGCACCTCTGACGATCGTCTGGACCGTCTTCCCCGGCGTCCTCCTCCACGCCGGAGCACTGCACCGCTTCAACTACCCCGTCTGCGGATGCGACGCCTGCGACGACGAGTGGACCGCCCTCGCGGACGACCTCGAGCGCAGCGTCTTCGACGTCGTCGCGGGCCGCTACGAGGAGAGCATCGCCGCCGGCAAGGACGGCATCATCGTCGGCTACCGCATCGGGAGCGGCAGTGAGCTCGGCTGGTCGAGCGGCTACAGCAAAGACGTGGGGGTGCATCACAGGATCGGCCACGACGGGCAGCAGCTGGCCGCGCCCTTCAGTCGAGTGTGGGAGGCCTGGCCGGAACGCTGACGCCGCGGCCGGCCGATCCTCGCGAGGTCATCGACCTTGTCCGAAAAGTGAGGCGCCTCCCGCCTCGGGCCGCGAGATCTCGAGTTCCGATGCTCGACCAGCCTCTAGCGGTCGTCAGCGGGGCAGGTCCTCGTAGGGGACGCGGCGGCTCAGCCAGGCGAGCAGACCGGCGGCGAGCGCCGCGATCGCCGCAGGGATGAGCAGCAGCCAGAGGGCCGAGGTCACGGCGACGAGGACGAGCGCCGCCGCGGCGACGCCGGCGCCGATCGCGAAGTTCCAGCGCACATCCGTCGCCACTCCGCCCTCCGGTCGCGCCCACAGCACGACGAGGGCCGTCGCGATCGGCCCGAGCAGCAGCCCCAGCACGAACCAGCGCCAGCGCGAGCGGCCCTTCTGCTCGGCCAGACCGGCGGTGACGATCGCGAGTCCGAACCAGATCCAACCGGAGTCCTGGGTGAGTGTCATGCGTGGAGCCTAGGGCGCGGGCAGGATCGCCCCGGAGAGGTCGCCGGTCGGGAGCGTGGGCCCGTCGCCCGCGTCTCCCGCCCAGCGGTCCACGGCTCGGCCGCCGACCTGCACCGCTACCCGGGCACCACCACGAAGGCGACCCCGACGACGAGGCCCAGCACGAGAGCCACCGAGCCGAACCCGATCAGGAGGGCGAACGTCAGCGGACGGGTCTCGCGGAAGCTCATCGTCCCGGGGATCAGCTCGTTGATCTCGGCGGGGCCGAGCGTCTTCTCCGCGACGGGCGGCGCCTCGATCTTCCGCCGACGAGCGGCTCCGGTCAGGCGCGCCCACACGCTCCGGCTACCGGTGTGCACGCCACGCGCCGCCGGCGAGAGCGGTGTCGTCACGGCGGCGACGACGGCCCGCAGATCCTCGAGCTCCCAGTCCGCCCCGCGGAGCCGCAGCGACCGGCTTCCGTCCGACAAGAACAGGATGAGCGACGGCGGCAGATCGATCCCCTCACTGTTGGGGCCGGCGGGCACCCATGCGAGCAGCGCCTTCACCGACGGGTCGGCCCGCTCGAAGGTCACGACCCTGCCTCGAGCGTCCGTGCACTCGATCGCCCGGTCCGAGATCCGGAGCGACGCGGTGGCGAGGAACCGCCGATTGCGGAGCGCCAGCACTCCGACGATCACCAGAGCCACCACGGTGGCGAAGCCGAACAGCCCGAGGTAAACGGCCAGCGCCGCACCGCGGTCGTCGGCGACCACGACTCCCCAGACGCTCCCCGCCAGCAGGACCAGCGCGGGGAGGACGGCGACGGGCCTCAGCCGTCGCGACTCGTTCTTCTGCCGGGCCCTCGAGGGCCGGAACTCGCGAACCGGCTCCGAGCGGTCCGTCCGTCGCCGCTCCATCAGGCGGACGCGACGGACGGAGAGCCGGTGCGGACGCAGTTCCGAAGAGGGTCGTCGAGACTGCGGCGCATGGCGTCAGGGTAGCGGTGGCGCTCACCAGCGCCGCCCTCGCCTCAGGGGCCTTGGATTCTTCGCGCGGCTGTAGCGCAGCGACCGCCGAAAGCGAGGACCACCGCTCCTTCTGTGCTCCCGGCGACGCCGATAGCCTTCGCCCGTGACCTCCTCGACTCGCGCACTGGACCTCGCTCGTGCACGCCTCCGGATCGGAGTGCTCGCGTTGGTCCACCTCGTGGTCGCCGTCAATCTGGTCCCGTTCGGACTGTTGAGCTACGCCTCCGAGAACTATCCGGCCGTCGATGAGTGGTCCGACCTGTCGACGCTCGGGCGGGCCGTCCAATGGGCGGCCTTCGCTCCGTGGGGGCTCGTCGTCATCACTCCCGTCGTCTCGTTCATCGTCGTCCGTCACCTCTCTGCCCCCCTGAGGAGCTTCTGGATCACGCCCGCCGCCGGCATCGCCGCCACCGTTGCGATCCACTTCGTGTCCTACCTCTTCTTCGACGCCCCTCGCCCAGTCACCGGAGGGTGAGCGGACGCGGCGCGCCTGTCGGTCCGCGCGGGATGTCACCGCACGACAGGTCGCCCCCTCCCGGGGTACCGCCGCCGAGCACGATCATCCGAGCGAGGGCGCGTCCGGGTCGACAGACTGGGCTGGTGTCCTCACCGATGACGATCCGCGCCGTGCCGACCTCGGCCCAGCGTGAGGAGATGCACCTCAGGCTCCATCTCGCAGAGAGCAGGCGAGTGCTGCCTCTCGCGGCCGTCCCCGGCGATCGGCCTCCTCAGGACCTTCCGTACCGGGCAGCGCACTCGACGCACGCGCGACGCCGGGCGCGGCGGCAGCCCGCCGGGGGCCGAGCGCCCTGACGCGACTCCCGCGCCGCCGGCGACACGACGCCCCCACTCGACGCCCCATGTACCCACTCAGACAGGACCCGCCATGACCTCCTCCCTCTCCCACCCGGCGAGCCGCTGGGCTCTCGACCACATGCCCCTCACCGCGCAGGCGGTCCGGGAGCTCGCTCCGGTGCTCTCCGGGAAGAAGCTGGCGATCTGCCTCCACGTCGAGCCCAAGACCGCCGCCCTCGTGTCGCTCCTCGTCGAGGCCGGAATGGACATCGCTCTGACGGGCTCGCCCGGAACCACGAAGGACGACGTCGCCGACGACCTCCGCGCCCTCGGCGTGCACGTGCACACGAAGCAGAGCGACGGCGAGGCGGAGCACCTCCGCAACATCGAGGAGGTGCTCGAGCACGACCCCGACCTCACCCTCGACAACGGCGCCGACCTCACCCTCCGCCTGATCAATTCGGGCGTCCCGGACCACTACCTCGGCGGCACCGAGGAGACCACCACCGGCGGCATCCGCCTGCGGGAGAGCAGCGCGACCCTCCCGCGACCGGTCGTCGTCATCAACGACTCGCCCCTCAAGCTGATCGTCGAGAACGAGTACGGGGTCGGCCAGAGCGTCGTCCAGGGCTTCATGAACGCCACGAACCTCATGATCCCGGGCACCCGCGCCGCGGTCATCGGCTACGGCCCGTGCGGGCGCGGGGTCGCCGACACCCTCTCGCAGCTCGGAGCGCGGGTCTCCGTCGCCGACGTCGACCCGATCCGCTCGCTGCAGGCGATCCTCCGCGGCCACCGCGTCGGACCCGTCGCCGACGTCCTCTCGGACGCGCAGTTCGTCTTCACCGCCACCGGCGCACCCGGCGTCATCGGCGCGGCGGAGATCGACGCCTTCGCCGACGGCGCTGTGATCGCGGGCGTCGGCCACTTCCCGTGGGAGATCGACGAGGACGCCCTCGCGGCCGCCACGGAGTCGACCACCGAGTTCGCCGACGGACAGCGCCGGCAGGGCATCCGCCTGAAGAACGGCAAGCGGATCGTCCGCCTCGAGAACGGCCGGATGATCAACCTCACCGCGGCCGGCGGGAATCCGATCCAGGCGATGGACCTCGGCCTGACCCTGCAGGCCCGGAGCCTCGCCGCTGTCGTCACCGCGGACCTCGACGCCGCCGTGCAGCCCGTCCCGGCCGACGTCGAGCACCGCATCGCGACCGACCTCGTCGCCCTCCTCAGCCGCTGAGGGGCGCCGGGCAGGAGGGCCTCGTCGGGCGCAGCGGGTCGGGATCACGACCCCGCTGCGCCGACGTCGTCGCGGTTGCCGACAGCAGGAGCAGGCATCCGTGGCCGCTCCCGCGAGGCCGAATCAGCGGGCCCGCCCGGCTCACGGGCCCGTCACTCGCGGCCGAGCCAGTCCGTGATCGCGCTGACGACGCGGTCGAGGTGGGACTCGAGCAGGAAGTGCCCGCCGTCGACGAGCTCGATGCGCGCGTGGGGCGCGTCGCGGAGGAACGCCTGGGCGCCGGCGGGGGCGAAGATCTCGTCGTTCCGGCCCCAGACGGCGAGGACGGGGACTCCGGACTCGCGGATCCACGCCTGCACGGCGGGGTACAGGGCGCGGTTGGTGGCGTAGTCGCGGAAGAGCGCCAGCTGCACGTCGTCCTGGCCGGGGCGGGCGAGGAGCGCGAGGTCGTGCTCCCAGGCGTCCGGGTCGACGGTGCTGGAGTCGGGGACACCGTGGGTGTACTGCCACTCGACGGCCTCCCGGCCGAGAGCCGGCCGGAGTGCGTCGCGCGTCTCGTCGGTCCGCTCGGCGGCGTCGGCCCAGATCGGGTCCCAGAAGCCGGGCACGAAGCCCTCCTCGTAGGCGTTGCCGTTCTGCGAGATCACGGCGACGACCGCGGACGGATCGGCGAGGGCGAGGCGCCAGCCGACGGGGGCGCCGTAGTCCTGCACGTAGATCGTGTACCGGGTCACCCCGATGGTCTCGAGGAAGCGGCCGGTCACCGCGGTCAGGGCGGCGAACGTGTAGTCGAAGTCCTCGATGGAGGGCGCGGACGAGCGTCCGAAGCCGATGTGGTCGGGGGCGATGACGCGGTAGTGGCCGGCGAGGGCGGGGAGGAGGTGGCGGAACATGTGCGAGCTGCTCGGGTACCCGTGCAGCAGCAGGAGGACGGGCGCGTCGACGGGCCCGGCCTCCCGCCAGAAGACGTCGAGTCCGTCGACGGACACGGTGCAGTGATGGACGACGACCATAGCTAACCCCTTCAAGTAGATTTACTGGTTAGTCGGACGCTAGCATGGATCGAACGGGCCGCACGGCGCGGGAGGACGGGGAACGATGGATCGGGACGAGGAGCTGCTCCTGGCGGTGCTGAACAGCGCGCCCATGGTGGACGGACGGCCGACGGACGACCTCGGCGACGCGGCCGGTCGCGAGCTCGCCCGGCGGTGGGGCGGAGTCGGCACCGAGGACGAGCTCGAGCGGCTGCGCCGCGCCCGCGACGCGCTCCAGGCCGTCGTGCGCTCGGGCGCGCCCGCGGCCGTCGCGGAGCTCGCGGACCTGGTCGCGCACGCCGTGCGCACCCCGCGCGTCACCGGTGAGGGCGTCGTGTGGGAGCTGAGCGCTCCCGAGCCGGATCGCCTCGCGGTGCAGTCGGTCCTCGCCTGGTCAGCTGTGAACGCCCGGTTCCCTGGGCGGCTCCGCGCCTGCGCGAACGACGAGTGCAACCTCTTCCTCCTCGACCGCAGCCGCCCCGGCACCGCCAAGTGGTGCTCGATGGCGACGTGCGGCAACCGGATGAAGGCCCGCGCGCACGCGAGCCGGTCGCGGGACTGAGGGCGGCCGGGAGGCGCAGCGGCGAACGCTAGGCGCCGCGCAGCCGGGCCGTCGATGCGGACGCCTGCGCTCGAGCCCGTTGCAGGGCGTCCTCGCGTCCGGCCGCGTCGAGGCGGGCGGGACCGTAGGTGACCACCGGGGGCAGGACGTCGTAGCCGACGAACTCGAGCATCCCGCGATGGATGTGGAAGAGGAACGACTGCAGGTCGCCGTAGCCGTCGGCGGCGCCGGGCGCGAAGGCCGCTTCGCCGCCGCCCGTCGTCAGCAGGAGCATCGCGCTCCTGCCACGCAGGCCGCCCTCGGCGAAGACGCCGTGCTCGCCTCCGAACGTCGCGCCCATCACGAAGACGCGGTCGATCCAGCCCTTCATGATCGCCGGCATCGAGAACCACCACAGGGGGAACGAGAGCACCAGGAGATCCGCCTGCAGCAGATCGTCGAGATCGCTCGCGACGGGCTCCCCGAGCGTCTTCTCGAGGACCGCGGTCATCTGCTGCGCCTGCGGCTTGAAGTAGCCGGAGCCGGACGCGAACTGGTCGCGGTGCAGCACCGGATCCCGGCCCTCGGCGTACAGGTCGAGCCGGCGGACCTCCATGCCGTCGGCCCTCAGCTGCTCGAGGACCGCGTCCGCCTGCGCCGAGGAGAAGGACCGCTCCTCAGGATGGGCGTGGACGAGCAGAGCACGGCGAGCGGGAGCGGCCTCGGAAGCATCGGTCATGCGGCCAATCATATCGACGATTCGCGATATGTCGCTAGATCGAGGCTCCGAGCCGCTTCAGGAGCCCGTCGACGTCGGCGTCGCTCCTCCGGTAGTGGGTGTACTTCCCGACGCGCGTCGAGCGGACGAGGCCCGCGCGCTCCAGGGATCCCATGTACGACGAGATGGTCGACTGTGCGAGACCGCTCTTCGCGGCGAGATGGGTGACGCAGACCCCGAACTCGGCGCGGTCGGCGATCGGCTCGAACTCGCTGAACGACGCCTCGGGAGAGCGGAGCCACTCCATGATCTGCAGTCGCGTGGGATTGCCCAGCGCCTTCAGCACCTCGACCAGTCCCGTGTCCACCGCGCCATTCTCCCCTGCTCGCCGACCGGGCGCCTCCGCGCCGGAATCACCCTCTGCCCCTACGCACCCCGCTCACGGCAGCAGGATCACCTTGCCGTCGAGCGTCCGGGACTCGGCGAGCTCCATCGCCTCGACGATCCCCGTGAGCGGGAAGCGGGCGGCGATGTTGGCCGTCAGGGAGCCGTCGGCGAGGAGTCCGAGCACGCGGCCGAGGTCCTCCTCGAGCCGCGCACGGAAGCGCGCGGGGCGCAGCGAGTGGCCCGCCCAGAGGTCGTAGAAGACCGCGCGCCGGCCGTTGGGGGCGAGCCGGTAGGCCTGGATCCGCGCGAGCTGGCGGAGGAAGGGGGGCCAGATACTCCCGGTGCTCGCGCTGACGATCGCGTACGCGACGAGGGTGCCGCCGGGCGCGAGCAGCGACCACACCAGCCGGGTCGTCGCTCCGCCGACGTTGTCGAAGACGGCCTGCACTCCGCCGGGAGCGAGCTCGCGCACGCGAGCGGCGAGGTCGGGATCGGCGTAGTCGACGGGCTCCACTCCGGCCGCTCGGAGGGCCTCGTGGTGGCGGGGCGAGGCGGCGCCGATCACGCGGATCCCCTCGAGGCGGGCGAGGCGGTGCACGAGGCCGCCGACTCCGCCGTTCGCGCCGAACAGGAGGATCGTGTCGCCGCGGGAGACCCGGGCCGAGCGGTGCAGCATCTGCCACGCCGTCACTCCGTTGACCACGACGGCCTCGGCGTCCTCCGACGCGACCGCATCGGGGACGACCACGCAGTCGCGGGCGGCGACACGGGCGTGCCCGGTCCAGCCGCCGGTCTTGGTGAGCGCGGCGACCCGGCGGCCCTCGAGCGACGCGTCGCCGCCGGGGCCGACCGCGAGGACCCGGCCGACGAGGTCGTAGCCGGGCGTGAAGGGGAACGGCGGCTGGGCGAAGTAGCGGCCGCGGCGCATCGACTGCTCGGCGAACGAGATGCCGGTGGCCTCGACGGCGACGAGCAGCTCGCCGGCCGCGGGAGGCTCGACCGGTGCCTGCTCGAGGAGCAGCCCGGACGGCTCGACGATCCCGGGGAGGACGACGCGGGTGGTGGTGCGGGGAAGGGTGGTGGACATGAGTGGCTCCTGGAGGTTGTGGTGAGTGACTGGACAGTCACAATCGCGGACATGAAAGGGGAGGGTGGTGAAGAGGAGGAGAAGGAGGAGGGGAAGGAGAAGAGGGCAGACGAGAGGACCGCGGACTCAGTCGCGGTGCCGGATGCCGTCGGAGACGATGCGGGCCCACTCGGAGTCGACGCCGCCGAGGTCGGTCTGCACGATCAGGTGACAGAGCTGCCCGTAGGCGACGAAGCGCTGCACGGCCGGGCCGTCGGCTCCGGAGACGACGGTGACCGTCCGGACGACCGCGGAGATCCCGCGGCGCACCGCCTCGCGGATCTCGGGGACGTCGCACGCGCTCTGCGCCTGCGACTGCAGCATGATCAGGTCGCGGTCGGCGATCAGGTCGATGTAGGCGACGGTCATCGCCTCGAGCCGGTCGGCCGGGTCCGAGGAGGGCGAGGCCTCCCCCGCCGCCGCGAGCGTGGACGCCACCTGCTCGTAGCAACGGTCAACCGCGGCGACGAAGACGCCGAGCTTGCCCGGGAACAGGCGGAAGACGTAGGCGGGCGAGACACCGGCCTCGGCGGCGACCTCGGTGATCGGAGTCGCGGCGTAGCCGGTGCGCGCGAACACGTGGAGCGCCGCCGCGGTGATCCGCTCGCGCTGCGCCTCGGCGGTGGAGCGGGAGGAGGGGGAAGCCATGTGACTGATCGAACACTTACTTCGCTCGCCTGTCAAGAGCGCTGCCGGACGAGTCGACACGCGGGCCGGATCAGGAGCCCCGACGACTCCGTCAGCAGTACCGACGCAGGCCTGCCGGCCAGGAGGGGCGCGCGCCGCTCCGGAGCTCGAGCGCGCCTCCTCCGCCCTGCCGAAAATGGTTCGGCTACCGTCCGTGGCGGGCCGAGTTCCTCGGTCCGCCACCCGAGGAGGGATTGCCCATGCACGATTCGACCGAGGCTGCCGTCGTTAAGAGGGTCCTGGAGGACGAGATCCTCGAGAACTACGCCTCCGTGGTGGACGTGGTCCGGACCTGGATCGAGAGCCCGAACAGCGTCTGCATCGTCTACCGGCGCCGTCTCGACGGCGACCATCTGATCGGTCAGCGCTTCCGCTTCCCACCGCACGCCGCGAACGACGATCCCGTCTCGACGGGAGTCGATGCGGCGCTGAACACGGCCGAGCCCCTCGGCGCGCCCTTGGAACGCGCGCGGCTCGCGGACGGGGTCTTCTGGTTCGCGATACCGCCGACCGACGCACTGCCCGCCATCCCCGACGGGCCGTCAGCACCGAGCCGGGACTGAGCGACGGCGGCGAGCTCGACCGGGCACCCCCTACCCCGCACCCCCACCCCGCCCCTAGGTTGGGGGGACCCGCATCGCCGACCGCGCACCACAGAGTTCCGATGGAGGAACGCCATGGCCACGACACCCGTGCTCCGCAGGACCGCGATCGCGCTGGTCGCGGTCGTCGCAGTGGGAGTGGCGGGTGCCGCACCGGCGTCCGCTCTCGACAGGCCCGTCTCCGGATACCTGAAGGACAGCGGGCTCACGCCCGAGAAGATCCGCGACTTCCTCGGCGGACCCCTCATCTCGCCCTCGACGCAGGTGGGCTACGGCGGAGCGGTCTCGAGCGTCGACGCGAACGCGAGCCGCGTGGGCATGGAGGTGCTGAAGCGCGGCGGCAACGCAGCTGACGCCGCGGTCGCCACGGCCGCGGCCCTCGGCGTGAGCGAGCCGTACAGCGCCGGCATCGGCGGAGGCGGGTACTTCGTCTACTTCGACAAGGCCTCCGGCGAGGTCAGCACCATCGACGGACGCGAGACAGCGCCGGCCGGCATCACCTCGGACGCGTTCCTCGACCCCGCGACCGGAGCCCCGTACCCGTTCACCCCGGACCTCGTCTCCTCCGGCGTCGCGGTCGGCGTGCCCGGCACGGTGGCGACCTGGGACACCGCGGTCGACCGCTTCGGCACCCTGCCGCTCCCCGTCGTGCTGGCGCCCTCGATCGCGCTCGCGGCGAAGGGCTTCCGGGTGGACGAGACCTTCCGCAACCAGACGCTCGACAACCTCGAGCGGTTCCAGGCGTTCCCCGACACGGCCGAGCTCTTCCTCCCCGGTGGGGACGCGCCGAAGGTGGGCAGCACCTTCCGCAACCTCGACCTCGCGAAGACGCTGACCTCCATCGCCGTCCACGGGCCGGACGCGTTCTACGAGGGCGCGCTGGCCGCCGAGATCGCCGACACGGTCCAGAACCCGCGGATCGCCGAGGGGTCGGACCTCCCCGCCCCGGCCGGCACGATGACCGCCGCCGACCTCGCGGCGTACTCGGTCGCCGAGCAGGCGCCGACCCGCGTCTCCTACCGCGGACTCGACGTCTACGGGATGGCGCCCTCCTCCTCCGGTGGGATCGCGGTCGGCGAGGCCCTCAACATCCTCGAGAACCACGACCTCGCGGCCGAGGACACCGGCAGCGCCCTGCACCTCTACCTCGAGGCGTCCGCCCGCGCCTTCGCCGACCGCGGCGCCCACGTCGGCGACCCGGCCTTCGTCGACGTGCCCACCGAGACGCTCCTCAGCCAGGAGTTCGCGGACTCGCGGGACTGCACGATCGACCCGGCGACCGCCTCCGTCCGCCCGGTCGCGCCCGGCGCTCTCGACGGCTCCGGATGCGCGACCGCCCCCGCCGCGGAGGAGTCGGACACCGAGAACATCTCCACGACCCACCTCTCGGTCGTCGACAAGTGGGGCAACGCCGCCTCCTACACGCTGACGATCGAGCAGACCGGCGGCTCGGCGATGACCGTCCCCGGCCGCGGCTTCCTCCTCAACAACGAGATGACCGACTTCTCCCCCACCTTCGTCGACGGGGACCCGAACCGGATCGAGCCGGGCAAGCGCCCGCGCTCGTCGATGTCGCCGACGATCGTGCTCGACGGCGGGGACGTGCGGTTCGTCGTCGGCTCGCCGGGCGGATCCACGATCATCACGACGGTCCTGCAGACCCTGGTCAATCGCATCGACCTCGGCATGACGCTCCCCGAGGCGGTGGCAGCGCCCCGCGCCTCCCAGCGCAACGGCGCGACGACCTCCGCCGAGCCCGAGTTCATCGAGGCGTACGCCGACGACCTCGCTCCCTTCGGCCAGCAGCTGGTCCCCTCGGGCGACACCTTCACCTCGGCCGCGCAGATCGGCGCGGTGGCCGCCATCGAGGTCGACCCCTCCGGCCGGATGACCGCGGTCGCCGAACCGGTGCGGCGCGGCGGCGGCGTCGGGCTGGTGGTCCGGCCCGAGAAGTGACGCACCGGAGCCTCCGCGGCCCGCTGAGAGGAACCGTCGGCCGGCCGCTCCTCTCGCCCGGGAGCGGTCCTCCGCGGGAAGGAGACGTCTGCGACACTGGGGAGATGTCGTCGTCGCGCCCGCTGCGCACCCTCCGGGGTGTCGTCGCGGCGACGGTGGCGACGCTCGTCGCGCTGTTCTCGCACGTGGCCGGCGGCGGCCAGATCCCGGGTCCGCTCGGTGTCGCGATGCCGCTCGTCCTGTCGGTCCTGGTGTGCGTGGCGCTCGCCGGGCGCAGGCTCTCCCTGGTCCGCCTGGCGGTCTCGGTGGGAGTCAGCCAGTTCCTGTTCCACACGCTCTTCACGATCGGGACCTTCGCGGGGCCGGTCGATGCGCCGACCCTGCACGCGCACCACGGTGCCGTGATCGACGTCAGCGCGGCGATGACGCACAGCGGGATGACCGGCTCCTCGATGTGGGCGGCGCACCTCGTCGCCGCCGTCGCGACGACCGCGGCGCTCCACCGCGGCGAGTCCCTCCTCGTCAGTGTCGCCGCGACGACGAGCCACCTCGTCACCCGCCTGGTGCGGGTCCTGCCGACTCCGGTGGCCGCTCCTCGACCCGCGCGACGCTCCTCCTTCGAGCTGCGCGACGTGCTCCCCCTCGCCTCGGGCGTCTTCCCCCAGGCGGCGCTGCGGCGCGGCCCCCCTCTGCAGCCCGCCTCCTGATCATCGACGCGAGCCGCGGCGAGGACCTCCCCGGAGGTCCCCGCAGCGTCTGACCGACCCGTCTCCTCCCTGGACCCTCGCGAACGGCGCGCCCCTCACCGGGACGGCGGAGGCCGACGAGCCCGACTTCGAGGCGACGACGACCATCGGCTTCCCGGTGATCCCGGAGTTCTCGCACATGAGGCGCGCCCGCTCGGAGAACACCGCCGAGCGCTTCCACCGCCGGGCCTACAACTACGACGACACCCCGACGGGCGAGGACATCTCGAACTCCGGGCTGATCTTCGCGGCGTTCCAGGCCGACGTCACCGCGCAGTTCGTGCCGATCCAGAAGCGCCTGGACGAGCTGGACCTGCTCAACGAGTGGACGACGCCGATCGGCTCCGCCGTCTTCGCGATCCCGCCGGGCTGCGTCGAGGGCGGCTACATCGGCGACACCCTCCTCTGACCCTCACCGGCACCCGCCACAGCACCGAAGGACCAGAAGCATGACCACCACCGCCACGAGACCCCGCGACTCCGCCGACACCCCGCCCCCGCCGCACAGAAGCAGCGCAGGCTGGCTCGGACAGCTGCTGCTCCGCCTGCACTTCTCCGCCGCCCTGTTCGTCGGGCCGTTCATCCTCGTCGCCGCGACCAGCGGAGCGCTCTACGCACTCACCCCGCAGCTCGAGCAGGTCGTCTACGCGCAGGAGCTGCACGCCCCCGAAGCGGACACCTACGTGCCCCTGGCCGACCAGATCGACGCCGCCGACGCGTACACCGGAGGCGGGCAGAGCATCGTCGCCGTCCGCCCCGCACCGAACCCCGGCGACACCACCCGGGTGATGTACGCGGACCCGTCGCTCGGCGTCAGCGAGACCCGCGCGGTCTTCATCGACCCGGCCACCGCCGACGTCCGCGGCGACCTCACCGCCTACGGCACCAGCGGCGCCCTGCCGTTGCGGACCTGGATCAGCGACCTGCACCGGACGCTGCACCTCGGGGACGTGGGCCGCTCCTACAGCGAGCTCGCCGCCTCCTGGCTGGGGGTCGTCGCCCTCGCCGGCCTGGGCCTCTGGATCATCCGCCTCCGCCGCGCCCGCGTGAAGAGGGACCTGCTGCGCCCCGCGCCGAGGACCACCGGCTACAAGCGCCTGTTCTCCTGGCACGCCTCCACCGGCGTCTGGCTGCTCGTCGGCGCCCTGTTCCTCTCGACCACAGGCATCACCTGGTCGCTCTACGGAGGCGGGAACTTCGAGACCCTCCGCTCCGCAGTCGGCTGGACCACGCCCTCGCTGGGGACGACGCTCGGCGACCGGACCGGCGAGGTGGCCGACGAGCACGCCGGGCACGCCGGACACGGCGCGGCCACCGGCGACGCCGTCGAGTCGACGGCGGGCTACTCGCCGGCCGCCTACGACTCGGTGCTCTCGGTCGCCCGCGAGGTCAACGTGAACACGGGACTGGTCGAGATCCGGCCGCCCGCGGCGGAGGGCTCGGCCTGGGTCGTGCAGGAGATCCAGCGCAGCTTCCCGACCGAGGTCGACGGCGTCGCGATCGACGGGAGCACGATGCAGGTCGTCGACCGGGTCGACTTCGCCGACTTCGGCCTCGTCGCCAAGCTCTCCCGCTGGGGCATCGACACGCACATGGGCTCGATGTTCGGGCTGCCCAACCAGCTGCTGCTGTTCGTCACCGCGGCCGGCATCGCCACGATGGTCGTGCTCGGGTACCTGATGTGGTGGAAGCGCCGCCCCACCCGCGGTCCCCGACGGCTCGGCGGCACCCCGCCGGCCCGGGGAGCGCTCCGGCGCGCGCCGTGGTGGGGAGTCGCGTCCGTCCTGGTCGTCGCCGCCGCGCTCGGGCTGTTCCTCCCGCTCCTGGGGGCGAGCCTCGCGGCCTTCGTGATCGTCGACACGCTGCTGGGGCTCCGACCCGCGCACCGCTGAGCGCGCGGGCGCCGGCCCGGTGAGGTCCACCGGGCCGGCGTCACAGCCCCTTCGGGAAGCCGAGGGAGCGCAGCACGGGGTCGAGGCCCTCCCACTGCTGACGCCGCTCCGCGTCCCGGTCGGCGTCGCTCCCCCGGAGTCCGACCGCCTTCCTCACCGTTGTCTCCGTGGATTCGGGGCAGTTGTCGGCTCCGGAACGCGCCAGGGGTCCCGGGTACGGCTGACCGCCTTCAGCCGCCTGATGGCATGCCGTGATGAGCCGCCCGGGACCCCGCAACGGCAGGACCGCTCATGGAGAGACGCGACCAGATCGCCCCGTGATGACATGCCGGCGAGGTCGTTCACGGCGCACCGCACCCGCTGAACGGAAGGACCCTGCGTGCCCCGACTCCGGGCCGGAATCGACGCCGGCAAGGCCGACCACCACTGCCGGTGAGGGTGCATCGATGATGCTCATCGCGCGCCTCCGAGCCAGAGTCCTGTTGCTGCGGCGATGACGCTGAGGAGGAGCGTGCCGAGGGCGTTGATGGCGGAGGCGAGTTGGCGTCCTTCGGCGAGGAGACGGACGGTTTCGAGGCTGGCGGTGGAGAAGGTGGTGTAGCCGCCGAGGAAGCCGGTGCCGAGGACGAGTCGCCACGGCTCGGGGGCGATGCCTGCGAGGGCGAGGCCGGTGATCAGGCCGAGGAGGAGTGATCCGGTGACGTTGATGACGGTGGTGCCCCCGGGGTAGGCGCCGCCGGTGCGGGCCTTGATGAGCCCGTCGAGGAGGAGCCGTGTTGCGGCTCCGATTCCACCGGCGAGGGAGAGCGCGAGGAACAGTGCGGGTGTCATGCCGGCACCTTCCTCTGCGTGCGTCGCCGGTGGAGTGCTGCGGCGAGGGCGACTCCGGTCCAGGACGCGAGGGCGCCGAGCAGGACGGTGCCGAGCGCGTAGAGGGCGGCGGGTGCGGGGTGTCCTGTGGTGAGCAGGTGGGCGGTGTCGGTGGCGAGGGTGCTGTAGGTGGTGAAGCCTCCGAGCGCTCCGGTACCGAGCAGCAGCCGTGCGGTGCGGCGTCGGCCCTCGTCGCTGCCGGCTCTGGCGAGGCTCTCCAGGAGTACGCCGAGCAGGAGCGCGCCGACGATGTTGATGGCGAAGACGACGGTGTCGAAGGCGGGATCGGCGGGGAACGCGAGGGTCAGGCCCTCCCGCGCCCCGGTCCCGACCGTGCCGCCGGCGGCGACGAGGAGGAGGTATCGCGGACGCAGGTGCACGGGTCGTGGCGTCCCGTCGGGGGCGTCGTCGACGTCGAGGTCGCTGTCGACCGGCAGCTCGGGGTCGGGGTCCGGGGGGCGGTGACGGTGGCGGTCATCAGTCACGGGGAGTGGGACC